>JBIJBR010000037.1:0-10484 GCA_044345135.1 Vampirovibrionales bacterium | reverse complement strand
TGAAGCCCCGAAATTAGAGCAATGGCGTGAGTCACGTCGTGAACCTGAGCCCCACGAACCCTAAAGTCTAACGGATTGCTTAAGGCATCGCAGACGGCTTCATTTTTGGCGTAAATTTCTGGAAACCCGCATCAATACTCATAAATCCCTGCCTATTGATAGGAATTAAGACGCAGCGAATAAGGCATATACACGCTCCTTTTAAAGAAGTGTATCTTGCATCTTAACAAATCTCAACAGAACCTAATTGTTACGTAAACTTTACAAACGATTTTCGCATGCTGGGGAGCGCATCGTGACGTCAGAGGGAGAAGCCTCACGATGCGTGGGAGCGATGGACTGACGAGAGGGGGAGGTCTTCGCTTAGACTTTGTACATTTTGACAGAAGCCGTCCCACTTTTATCTATGCCGAGCTGTTGAGCAGCCGCTTTGGACAGATCAATCACACGGCCTTTCACAAAAGGGCCTCGGTCATTGACTCTGACGATGACGGATTTTCCGTTGCATTCGACTCTTACTTTTGTCCCAAAGGGTAAACGTTTGTGAGCACAGGTCATGCCACCTTGATCGTATTTTTCACCATTGGCGGTGGTTCTTCCATGAAAACCAGGTCCATACCAAGACGCCACCCCTGATTCAATGAACGTTCCTCCTGTGCTGGCGGCGGCACCCGTGCTGGGGCCTATTGCCCCTGTTGGGGAGCCTGTGCCTTTAGGGCCTGAGGAGATTTTGCCTGGGGGAAAAGCGTTTGGAGTGTTTCCTGTTTCATGCGTTTCAAGCGCTTCAGTAGGCATCGGCTCGTCTTGATGATCACTCAATGCACTTGCTTCTTCACCTGCCCCTTCACCCCAGTTATCAGTTGACATTAGACTGGCTACCGGTGTTTCCTCATCATTTATCCATCCCTCGAAAGGTTCGCCAACAGGGCCTTCCTCTTCAGACGCTACGGCATCACTGGGGACTTCGTTGAAATCTTCTTCTATTTCGTTATTTGGGTCGTCACTGACATCCCCCGTAAACAAGGAGTTTTTTTCATTTTTCGTAAAGGGAGTCGCGCTGGCTTCCTCTCTCCAACGAGAGGTGGGTGAAGCGCCTGAAGATGAATAAGAGTCTCTGCCTTCTCCCAAGGGCGAACTTGACGAGGATTCTGACGATTCCGATGAGGGGGCGGTAGGTTTGCTGGAGGCTTGAGGCGCGAGGTAAGTCACCTTGTGAGAAGGGAATTTCGCTGAGGTCGCTTGGGTTGAAGAAACAGGGTTAGATTGCATTGAAGTACGGACGATCATGAGGGGAACCTTTATGGTTGAGTGAGAGTAAAATGCAAAGGACTTGCTTCTTAATAAAAACAAACATATGCTTCGAATTGTCCCCACAGCCCATGATTTAAGAAAGCCTTAATCTTTCCAGCTTGTTTGATTCACTTCCCTCAGGCATACCCTTTTTGTATGGAGAGGTTATATTGATAGCGCGTTGCGTCACGCTATTTCGGTGAAGCTGTATTTTTGCTACAATCAGCTTTAATGACCTATAGTCCATTATGTTGTGGTGTGGGTGTCGGTTGAAAAGCTTGTGCTTCCTTCCCTAACCACGCGTTGTCGTCGTTTGTTCAAATTAAAAAGGAACGGTTGCCATGGGGATTCTACTTGGGGTAAACATTGACCATATTGCAACGATTCGTAATGCCAGAGGCGTCCACTACCCTGACCCATTGATCGCTGCAGATATTGCAGAAGCGTACGGGGCGGACGGCATTACCGCGCATTTGCGTGAAGACCGTCGTCACATTAAAGATGCCGATATGCGAGAATTGCGTCGGCGGGTGAAAACGCGTCTGAATTTAGAAATGGCCAACACGGAAGAAATGGTGGCCTTTGCCGAAACGCTTCGCCCCGATATGGTAACCTTGGTGCCTGAACGTCGGCAGGAAGTCACCACGGAAGGGGGCTTGGATGTCATCACGCATGAAGAATCACTAAAACGGAGCATCCAACGTTTGCAAGCGGTGAAGGTGCCTGTGAGCTTATTTGTGGATCCCGATCCCGCGCAACTTGAAATGAGTGCGGCTTTGGGGGCCTTGTACGTGGAATTGCATACGGGTCGCTATTGTGAAGCCTTTGAAACAGGGCAGGGGCTTGAAGCAGAATTAAAGGCCTTGCAGGCAGCCGCCTTACAGGCACAACGATTAGGGCTTCGGCTGAATGCGGGGCATGGTTTACATTACGGCAATGTGCGCCCTATTTTAGAATTACCGGGTTTGATTGAACTGAATATTGGGCATAGTATTATTGCAGAAGCTGTTTTTATCGGTTTAGGCCCCGCGGTGAGCAAAATGAAGGCGATTTTGGCGAATCAACCATAGGCCTACTTAAATCCTAAGAGGCCTCTTCATCTTTATGCAGTGAGGCTAAGCCCTAGAAGCTCCCTTCCCCAGAAGAAAAGACGGACAAGGATTCGGAAAATCCGTGGACCACGACTTTTGTAACAACTTGTAACGCCTGTGGCACAAACGTGAATCGAAAACGGTTTTATGCGGTTAGATGAAGGAAAAAACAAAAGATGAGACGATGCTCCTTCATGCATATGTACAATACCACACAGACGAACAAAGAGGACACGATCTTATGCCACAAGCATTTTGGCGACCAATACAAACTGCCAATCCTACTACACCTACCAATCCTACTACACCTACCAATCCTACTACACCTACCAAACCTACTACTGGTGTACCTGCTGCTACTGGTGCACCAATTAAAATACCTACAGCTGGCGGAGCGAACATTGGCTTCTTCGATAAAGGGAAAAAGAATTTGGAAGCTTCAACGTATCTTCAAAATGGGGTGACGTACGATTATATCACTGATAAAAATGCTGACATAGACCGGGTAAATGGCCTTGCCGTCTATAGCCAGAAAGATGCAGCGGGACTTCGAAAAACATTGGTGGTTAATGAAGCCATTGCCGAGACACCTAACTTAGGTAGGGCTGTTTATCGCTATGAGGATCCAGGTAACGGCTTGGGTGCTCAAAAAATATTTGCAGGTCGGCAATGGTTCGACTCTAACACAAAATCGTTTAAGTTTGTGAAGGCGGATGGAGTAACAAAAGTTAATAATTTTAGTGACCTGATGAATACTTAATGTCCCCGATCCTTCGAATGTAATAATAGATTTCCCCTCACGCAATGGTCGTGGGGGGATTTTGTTTATTCAGCGGTAAACGGGGCCGTCTTGGCCTTATGCCTGCGTATAAGGCCCCGCAAAACGGATCGGAGGCCTTGCCTTTATGGCGTTGACGGCTACTTTAACATACCTTCGTCGTTTGGTAAGGCCGTATCAAATATAATCGGGCCTTAAAACGCGCTAAATCCCAATTGCTATAAGCCTTCTGCGAGTAAGTCATGTAGGTGTAAGACCCCTACAATGGACCCTTCGCGAGGGCCTTCGACCACTAAAGCGGTAATTTTGGTCGCTTCCATTCGTCTTAAGGCGTCCACCGCCAAGGCTTCGGCTGAAATACATTGAGGCTTCGGACTCATGACGTGTTTAACACTCACCCCAATGACATCCCCTGCGTGATGCATCAAGGCTCGGCGGATATCCCCATCGGTCAAAACCCCTGACAACGCCCCTGAATCTTGACGGACCAAGGTCATGCCCATCTTTTTTTGACTCATTTCTACCAAAGCATCTAAAATGCTGGTTTCTTCCAAAACATAGGGCAAGGCGTCGCCCGTGTGCATCAGATCCTGTACTTTCAGTAATAAACGCTTACCCAAAATGCCTGCAGGGTGAAATAAAGCAAAATCAGGCGGGGTAAAGGCCTGACGGGTTTGTAAAACCACGGCAAGGGCATCCCCTAAAGCCAAAGTCGCGGTGGTCGATGCCGTGGGGGCGAGGCCCAAGGGGCAGGCTTCTTCAGGGACGCTGACATTTAAAATCGCCACGGCATGCTTGCCTAAGGTGGAATGGGCTTTGCCTGTCATGGCGACAATGGGAATTTGTCGTTGGGTTAAGCTTGGTAAAATCCCTAACAATTCTTCAGTTTCGCCGCTATTGGAAATGGCAATGACGACGTCATGGGCGGTAATCATGCCCAGATCTCCATGACGGCCTTCCGCAGGGTGCATAAAATATGCGGGAGTCCCGGTGGAACTTAAGGTGGCGGCTATTTTTTTGCCAATATGCCCTGACTTTCCCATCCCTGTGACGACGACTCGCCCCCCTTTGGTTTGGCGGGCTTCAATGAGTAGGACGGCCTGAGAAAAGTCGGCATTCACCGCCGTTTTCATGGCGAGCACGGCAAGCGCTTCGACGTCTAAAACGTGACGAGCCGTTTCATAAATCGATTGAAGTGCTGAATCCAAGGGTAATGGGTTTATCGTAATCATAGTAATCCTAAGTATAGCGTAAACTCAAAAAAGACGTAAAGCAGAAAATAGGGAGCAACGTTTATTTTAGTTTATTATGTTTTAAGTGTATAATGAAGACCGTAAATGTTTAATCGACTAGGCCAACCGTGCTGAAGGGTGGGTTTAGTCGCTTTATTTTTAGGCAATTTATTTTTAGATTATCTTAGGGAAAGGTTTTTTATGTCCAACCTCTTGCATGCGCACAAGCCTCGAATTTTAATTGTGGATGATGAACGTGACTTGGTGCGCTTGGTTAAATACAATGTGGAACAAGCGGGCTATGAGGTGTATACGGCCTATAATGGAGCGGAAGCGCTGGATTTGGCGTGGACGAAGCAACCTGATTTGATTGTCTTGGATTTGATGCTGCCTGACTGTGGTGGCTTTCAATTGTGCCATGAAATTAAGCGAGCCTTGAATCCCAATCGGCCTAAAAATCCTGTGCGTATTATTATGCTGACGGCACGTTCGGCAGAAAATGATCGTGTGCAGGGCTTTGAATCTGGGGCGGATGATTACGTGACTAAGCCGTTTAGTCCCCGAGAATTGGTGTTGCGCATTAAAGCGATGCTCAACCGTGCCAAGGATTATGGCGAAGAAGATGTGGCGAATAAGGTGCTTGAAAATGGTTTGATTAAAATGGATCTTCAAGCGTTTCGGGCGTGGGTGGGAGAGACGGAAATTAATCTCACGCCGATTGAATTTAAAATTCTACAGGTTTTATTGAAAGTGCCCAACACGGTGAAGACCCGCGAGCAATTGTTGTATGATGTGTGGGAGGACGCCGCCACCGATGTCTTAGACCGCACGGTGGATGCCCACGTCAAACGCTTGCGCTCTAAAATGGGAGAAGCCCGCCATATGCTCGAAACCGTCCGTGGGATTGGGTATCGTTTAGAAGCGTCAAACGCTTGATTGGTATAAAGCGAAGGGCGTCTAGTTGACGTCGTTTAAATCGATGGAAAAGAAATCGTAGCCTTCTTGAAGCGTGTCAAAAATATGCAACATTTTAGAAATACGGGTAATTTCAAAAAGTTGAAGCACCACAGAAGTCGGCTGTACCAAGGCAAGGTTGCCGTTATGCTTGGTGCAAAATTTAAAGACTGAAATAAGCGAAGCCAAGCCAAAACTGTCAATCGATTTAACGGCGGCCAAATCAATAATGACATTGCGCAGTGAATGGACTTCTAGCAGTTGTAGAATATGCGCTTTAATCATTTGTCCATTACTGGCTTCTACCGTGCGAACACTTAAGGTGATCCCAATGCTGTCGTTATTTAAATAATGAACCGTGAAAAACTTATTGCCCAAGGCTTGTAACGTATCCATGTGACTCATGCTCCTTTATTGATGCACTCTACATCCTGATACGTTTAGTTTAAACGTTTAAATACTTCTTAATCGCATTTGTGGCGGCAATTCCTCCAACCACTGTACCAATGAAGACCATTAAACCCACCACGAAGTATAGGTTCTGTCCGTTGCTGTCCCACTGAAAAAAGCTCAAGACTTGACGCACAAAAAATTGAAAACTCGCCACAGGGGTGTAGCTGAGTAAAGCCCCCACTAAGCCATAAAGCGCCCCTTGTAATAAGAAGGGCATACGAATATACCAATTGGAAACGCCCATCATCCGTAGAATTTCAATTTCACGGCGACGCGCTTGAATCAATAAGCTTAAGGTGTTGGAAATAATAAATAAGGTCAGAATCCCCAAGAAAATGGTAAACAACATACCAAAAATAGAAACCCCTTGGGCCAGTTGACGAATATGCTGTAAAAATTCATACGGGTAACGCACTTCTTCGACTTCAGGCAAGGCTTTTACTTTTTGAATAATGGCTTGAACATGGGCAGGGGAGTCAATTTCAAGATGAATGGTGTCGGGTAAGGGGTTGGGAATGTCAGGGACTTCGTTTTGATCCTGCGCATAGGTTTCCCAAGATTCTGCTTTGGGGACGGATTCGGTATCGATGACATGGGGAAGGGATTGCAGTTCAGGTTCCATGTCGGCCAAGGTCGCAGAATCTTTTAAATAGACGCTAATGGCGACTTGGCTCCCCCATTTGTCGACAAGGTGCTGAGAATCCAAAGTCAACAAGGTTAAGGAACCAAAAATACTTAAAATACTGGTCATGGTGACTAAAATAATCAGGTTCATCCAACCACTTCGTCGAAAGCCCCCAAAGGTTTCAATGACAATACGTTGACCAATTCGTAAGTCTTTGGCAAAGGCGGTAAAAAAAGAAGAAAGATTAAACATAGGGGAGGGATTCCATTTTTCGACTAAAGACAAGGTCCTGAAAACGGGGATTATGAGGGATAGGAGGATTGAAAAAGACCGTCTGCGACAATTTGGCTCGCTTCAATGGCAATGACACGCTTTTGCATTTGTTCGACCAAGGGGATATTATGCGTACTAATTAAGACGGTCGTTCCCCGCTGGTTGATTTGAAGGAGCAAGTTCATGACTTCTTCAGAACTTTGTGGGTCTAAATTTCCGGTTGGTTCGTCCGCAATTACCAAGTGTGGGCCGTTGACAATGGCACGGGCAATCCCGACGCGTTGCTGTTCGCCTCCAGACAATTCTTCGGGGGTGGCGTCCACTTTGTCAATTAAGCCGACCACCTTTAAGGCCCCAATTACGCGTCGACGCACCTCACTAGGGGGAGTCCCCAAGGCACGCAACACGTAGGCCACATTGTCAAAGGCAGTATAACGAGGCAACAATTTAAAGTCTTGAAAAACCACGCCTAAACGTCTACGGAGAAAAGGGACTTGATCATCTTTCAAGGTAGACACATCAATTCCATCAATCGTGACCATGCCTTCCGTGGCTTGCTCTTCACGATAAATCAATTTCATAATCGTTGATTTACCTGCCCCTGACGCTCCCACTAAAAAAACAAATTCGCCTGCATCAATTTTAAAATTAACATCTCGTAACGCTTCTTGGTTGCCGTAGCGCTTGGTGACATGGGTGAATTCAATCATGAAGCAGGTTTCACTCTCTCAATAAGACGATATACTTCTATTAAAGCATCAATCCACAAAAAAAACAAAAAACAAAACGCGCCACTTCTTAAGGCAAGGGGAGGGCTTGTCGATGCCTCTGTTCGAAGGGCTGAAGGGTAATGGTTTGATACAGTCGTGTGGGTTGAAGGGGCTTGCTTTCCATGGGGGAGGCTCCAAAACTGGGGAGTAATTCAGGCAATCCCTCTTGCGTGATATCGGGTTGAAGGTCTTGCCCTTTCTCTTCTGGCCCTTCTGGGGAGACTTTGGCGTCTTTGATAGGGGAGGGATTGGCTTTGCCTTGGTCATTCATGCCCGCCCATTTCGCGCGTAGCGGGCGAGTAATCAAACTGAGGCCTGTGGGCAACATGCCGTAGAGTGAGGCTGAAATTAACATTTTAGACAATTGCCCTGTGTTTTTGACGCCTCCTAGATTTTGCATTAGTTTTCGTACGAGAGGATGATTGGGGTTGTTTTTTAGGCTGGTTTCAATGAATCGACGAAGGGCCGTCGGTCCTGCTTCAAATGAAAACAAGGCAATGCACGTGGCCATGATGTTTTCAAAGGCTTCTACAGGGTCCCGCATGGACGCCAAGTAGCCCAAGTAACCGGGTAAAATCCAAGACACGACCAAGGGTAAGCCGTCAAAGTTGCTAAACTGTCCGTCTTTAAATAAGACACTGGCATCGGGGTCTTTACTTCCGATAAACGGCAGGGCTTTAAATCCTTTGTCAAAACCACGTACGGCATTGCGTAAGGCTTTCAAGCCCCCTTTAACCGCTTTGCCTTCTATCGCGTTTTCCATACCGCGACGGGCGGCCAACGCCCCGACGAGTCCAATGCCGAGCCCTGTGAGATTGGACCCAATAAAAATACCTAAATCTTTATGTAAGGCTTTTTGTTCTTCGGCATGATGTTTGGGATCTTTACGGTCATAGGACTGTAAGCCAGACATTTGTGCAAAATTGGTGGCGCCAGACTGCCATACTGTAAAGGCATTACGGAAAAAGGGCAGGGTAAACATCCACGGGACGACCCACCCAAAAAGGCCTAGCGTTTTGCCGATGGCGTGCCATTCTTTGGCCTCTTGAATCCCTGCAGGGGAGCCTTTCCCCTTCATCATGGCTTCGTAATGACGGGAGCTTTTAAATATTACTTTTTCAAGAAATTTGTCGTAGACGGCGCCAAAGCCCCAAATGCCTAAGGTATTGAAGAACTGCATGATGAATTGTTCACAGCGTTCTTTAGGACCTGCCACCATTAAAAATTTGGGGATATTGCAACCCGCGACTTCCGTAAACATACTGCCATAATATGGATTGTTTTGAATAAAATGGAGGCCCTTGGCCATGTCTTGTCGCCAAGCCGCGATGTTTTTCTGGGGGCTTTTTTGAAAGAAATTAGCCAAGCGCAGATCCTTTAATCTAATAGTGTACGGAATCGAGAAAATTAAAAGTAGAGAAAAAAGGGAAGGAAAAACAAGCATCACTGAGGAATAGAATATTTATCTAAAAATCCCACAAAATCAGTCTAAAGTCAAAGTATTCTCTTATTTTAAGAGGGGGGCTTGGTTTTTTTGATTAGACGGTGCTTCTGTGTTATGCTGAACAATGTGGAGACATGAAGGCCAAGGCGCATTTGAAGGAAAGTACATGCTTCGTATTGCATTGAAAATGCTATTTGGAGATAAAATGAAGTTCATGACCTTGGTCGTGGGTTTGACCTTTACCTGTTTTTTGTTGACTCAGCAAGGGTCTATTTTTTGTGGACTCATGCTGCGTACGGCGACTAATATCTTTGAAACAGGGGCTCCGATTTGGGTGATTGATCCCACGGCTCATAGTTTTAATGATGTGGTCGACCTTAAACTGAGTGAAGTGGCTCGGGTGCGCAGTGTGTCTGGTGTTCAGTGGGCGGTGCCCATGAGTCTGCACGGGGCGATTGCGCAAAGCGATAAGGGTCAAACGGCGGCGGTACAAATTGTGGGCGTGGATGATGAAAGTTTAATTGGCATGCCTGCGGGTTTGAAATCAGGGCATTATAAAGATCTCAATCAACCGAATGCGGTGATTATTTCCAAAACCAGAAGCGAACGTTATGGCGCTCCTGGCTTAGGCGATGAATTTGAAATCAATGACCGTCGTGTGAAAGTCGTGGGTATTTTAGATTCTAAAAAAACGTTTGCGCCTTTTCCTGTCATGTATACCGCGATTAGTCGTGTGCAAAGCTTAATGCCAGACAAACAACGGATTGTCTCTTTTATTTTAACCAAGCCCAAAGCGGGGGTGGACGCGACCGACTTATGCCGCCGCATTGAAGAAACGACAGGCTTAAAAGCCGTACAACTTTGGGATTTTGTCTTTAGTACAATGAAATTCTGGGCTGCGAATACGGGGATTCCCATTAATTTTGGCACCAACGTGGTGATGGTTTTGATTATTGGCACGGTTATTTCCGCACAGACCTTATACGCCTTTATGCTTGAAAATATTCGACAATTCGGTACGTTTAAAGCGATTGGGATTAGTAATCCACAGTTGGTGGGGATGGTGGTGGTTCAAAGTGTGACGGTGGGGCTGATTGGCTATGGCTTGGGGGTGGGGATGGCGGCTCTTTTTGGTTTGCTACTGCCAGAAAATGCGCCTTTGGCCTATTATACCCCCCCTCAGTTGATTTGGATTATTCTTGCCTTGGTGATGAGCTTTTGTATGATGGCCTCGTTTTTAAGTCTCTACCGTGTCTTACGCATTGACCCTGCCATTGTGTTTAGAGGATAACGCAAACGATGATGATGAACTCCCACGCTGAAGAAACGCTTCATCAAAAGGCAGCGCCTGCCATTGTCTTGTCTCATGTCGTGAAAAGTTTTGACAGTGACGGAGTGGCCCAAACGGTATTGCATGACTTAAATGTGTCTTTCCCCGCGGGAGCCATGAGTTATGTGGTGGGGCCTAGCGGTTGCGGAAAAACCACCTTGATTAGTATTATCGCAGGCATTCTTTCGGCGGATCGTGGAGAGATTGACGTCTTGGGGCGTTCTATCCACCGCTTGACTCAAAA
>JBIJBR010000225.1:0-2928 GCA_044345135.1 Vampirovibrionales bacterium | reverse complement strand
GTCCTTTCCCAGTGTCCCTACCTAAAATATGCTTTTAGTATACCTTAAAAAGTAAGAAAGCCCCCCTTTGGCGCTTCACTTTGTTACGCAATGATACGAAAACCCCTTCGTCGTAGAAGGCATATCCCGTGCTCACCCCCACAGGCCTGTTCTCTCTAAAAATAGTACTTGCACATTTTTTTTGAAGTCGTACACTTAAAGGTGTTGAATCTACTCAGTATGCGGGAGTAATTCAGTGGTAGAATGCTTCCTTGCCAAGGAAGATGTCGCGAGTTCGAGCCTCGTCTCCCGCTCCATTTTTAGAACCGACTTAAAGCGATTCTCTCAGGATTAATTTTATTTTTGGGATCAAGCCAATTTCCAATAAAAATTTTGTAAATACGGCTCATCAAGCTAGTTCAACGTGATACATCCTGATCTATTTCGCAATAAAGTCTAACGTAAAAAACGCTGTAAGGTTTCAATCACATAGCATTGTTCATCTTCCGTCATTTCAGGGAAAATCGGTAAGCTCAGCACCGTTTGACAGGCTTCTTCCGCATGCGGAAACTGCCCTGCCTGATAACCCAGATTTCGGTGCATCCCTTGTAAATGCAAAGGAATAGGATAGTAGACCCGAGCCCCCACACCGGCCGCTTGTAGCTGTGCTACTAAGTCATCGCGATTTAAAGAAGCATTGGAGCGTAGAGAAGGCCTGAGCGCCATCGTATACTGATGAAACACATGTTCAGCACCCTCAGGAATAATGGGCAAAATCAACGCCTCCACAGACGAGAATGCCTGCGTATAACGCTGTGCCTTCTCACGACGCGCCTCTCCCCATGCCTTTAAATAAGGGAGCTTTACCTGAACCAAAGCAGCTTGTAATTCATCCAAACGACTATTCATGCCTTCATGAGCATGGTCATAGGTAGAAGTTTGCCCGTGAACACGTAATGCCCTTAAACGCTCGGCATGTTCTGCGGTTTGGGTGGTCAATAAACCTCCATCCCCAAAAGCACCCAAGTTTTTCGTGGGGAAGAAACTAAAGCTTCCAAAATCACCCCAGCCTCCCACAGGCTTACCCTGCCATGTGGCATCCACGGCTTGCGCACAATCTTCAATCACCGCCAAATCATTGGCCTTCGCTAAGGCCATGAGAGTCGTCATATCCACAGGCAATCCAAATAAATGCACAGGAATAATGGCTTTGGTACGGGGCGTAATGGCCGCTTCAACGGCGTCTAAGTCCATAAGATAGGTCGCATCGGCCACAATATCAACAAAAATAGGAGTCGCCCCCGCACGAACAATCGCTTCAGACGTGGCAATATAGCTCATGGGGGTCGTAATCACTTCATCACCCAGCCCGATATCGAGGGCTCTTAACGCCAAATAGAGACTATCGGTTCCGTTGGCCACCCCCACGCCATACGCCGACTGAGTACGTCTCGCCATTTCAGATTCTAGGGCCTGCACATGAGGCCCTAGAATATAATGACCTGATCGCATCACACGCAAGGCTGCCGTTTCAAACTCGCTTTGCAAGGCCGCATACTGACGATCCAAACGTACAATAGGCACATTTAAATTCATTTTTGAAGACGCGTTCATCGAAAACCCTTCTAAAACAAGACCTAACGCAAAAAAGAAAGGGATAACTTATTTAGTACGAGGACGTAAAAAATCAGGCAAATCTAGAATACGACGTGCCGCATCCGCCATACCTGATCCACGACTGGACGGTGCATAATCCATGGTCGCTTTATTCCCAGCCGTGTGACCCACAAAGCCTGCACCCACCGCGACAGGTTCAGAAACGGTGGACGAACGACGCATAAAGCTTTCAAAAGGACTTTGAACGCCAGACAAAGATTCTTCTTTCACGATTTCTTTCACGTGACCAGACAATTCAAAGCCTGTGGCAATCACCGTGATTTGAATTTCACCTTGAAGTTTTTCGTCAATGACGGAACCAAAAATGATATTGGCTTCTGGATCCACCGCGTCATAAACAATTTCAGCCGCTTCATTGACTTCATGCAAGGTCATATCCAAGCCACCTGTAACGCTAAAGATCACGCCACTTGCCCCATCAATCGTGGTTTCAAGCAAAGGAGAATTCACCGCCATACGCGCGGCTTCTAACGCACGACCTTCACCTGTGCCTTTACCAATACCCATAATCGCAGAACCCGATTGATGCATAATGGCTTTCACATCGGCAAAGTCCACGTTAATCAAACCAGGAATCGTAATGATATCTGAAATGCCTTGAACCCCACGAAGCAGAATATCATCCGCCACATGAAACGCATCTTGCATGGAAGTACGGCGCTCCACCACATCCAATAAACGATCATTAGGAATAACAATTAAAGTATCTACATTTTCTTTCAAGGCATCCAGCCCCTGATTGGCCTGCTGCAAACGACGGCGACCTTCAAATCCAAAAGGCTTAGTCACTACCCCAACCGTCAAGGCACCCAAATCACGTGCAATATCCGCCACAACCGCAGCGGCCCCCGTTCCTGTTCCACCACCCATGCCCGCGGTGATAAAGACCATGTCGGCCCCTTCAATCGCAGCGGCAATGTCTTCACGACTTTCTTCAGCAGCCTTCTGACCAATACTGGGATTACCGCCCGCACCCAAGCCACGCGTAATCTTATTACCAATTTGCAAACGTTTTTCGGTCTTGGCCATCTTCAAGACTTGGGCATCCGTATTGAGAACCCAAAATTCAACACCCGTCATACCTGTTTCAATCATGCGATTCACCGCATTACTACCTGCTCCACCAACGCCCAAGACCTTAATCACAGCCCGTGATTCTTTATTTAGCTCTAAACGTGTTTGTTGTTCAGCGTATGCATTGTGATCTTCGTAATTCATGGGGGGTCCTTCCAAATCAGGGATATCAAACAGGAGACAAGTTTAGAGATTTAA
>JBIJBR010000035.1:0-10659 GCA_044345135.1 Vampirovibrionales bacterium | reverse complement strand
AATAAAGCGCTATAGGTGCTAGATTCTTGAATTTCTTTTTTCTCTCTTAAGCTTTTAATATAGGATTCTCCAATAGGTGCTAGCCATTTTTCAGAAGAGGGTGGAAGGTAAGGCACCAAATAGGCAATCCCTGCTGTAAACACCCAGAAAAAAGCCAAAACCCCAAAAATAGTGCCCACCGTATATTTTAAAAACGCGAACAAATGATTTTCTGGACTGATGTTGATGGAATCTGGGATTTCAACATACGTTTGATTGTGTAGAATCGGTCTTTGAGGATGTTGTGAATTCATGGAGTATTAACTCACTTCTACAAGACTTTTAAAACGCCCTACCGTTTGCAAGTCGGACGATTTTTTAAGTCGAACGGCCGTACCGTAAGCATATAAGGCAAGGGGACGAATCGGTAAATTAGGGATGATGGGGTCGAGTTCATCCATCGCCAAATGGGTATTCACAATGATATCCGCCATGGGAGCCGCTTCTTTCATCCGCAGAATGGCTTCTCGGCGTGCTCGGTCTAAAACCGATTCGTAGGAACCGATTTGCCCACCAAGAATGTTAATAATGCCGCCTAAAACATGGCGAAAATAGTCAGGGGAAATCACCACGGTTCCCACCACCAAGCGAGTCGATTCAATTTGTCCCCAATACGGTTCAGGCAATATTTTTTTGAGTCTCATCGTCACCGCGGGCATTTTAAAAAAGAACTTTTCACGCGCTTTGATGGACTTCATGTGCCGTTTTTCAAAAAAATTGCCCACCACAAAACCCAGTATCAACAAAACAACGGTGAGAATAAATTCCTGATTTTGTAAATACGCAAATAATAAATCATCCATGATTGAAGCCGTTCCCTAATTAGCCGTTTTTTCTACAAAAACAGCGGTGCCATACACGTAAATTTCCGCCGCCCCTGCTGCAACAGAAGACGTTGAAAAGCGTATATTGGTCACGGCATTAGCCCCCATAAATTCCGCCTGCGCAATCATGCGTTGAAGGGCGTCATTACGGGTTTTGTTGAGCAGTTTGGTGTACATGCCCAGTTCTCCGCCAATAATACTTTGAAAGCCCGCCGCCCAATCTGAAAAGATATTTCGTGAACGAACCACCGAACCCGACACCAAACCGTAATGATGCTTTACTTTCATACCAGGGACTTCTTCTAAATTAGTAATATGCAGAGAAGAATCATGCAAGCGTTCTTTGGAAATCATGAACTCCATACTCCTTGAATAAATTGGATGGGTGGAACTTTATCCCCACCAGATACATACATTTCAGTATAGGAACAAAGCGCTTCGGGCTTAGGCTTTGCCTTGAAAGATCAATTCTTAGGGGGATTTGTGATATGCTAGTGGAATCCATAAAGGAATCTGCTATCGTGCTTAAATTCTTAAAGCAAATCAACAAAAAGTATACCCTTTTTTGGGTGCTCTTTTTAAGCGTGGCCTTGGGGACGGGTCTGTTTTATTACCTCCAAGCTCCCCCAAAAAAGACAGCGCCCCCTTCCCCAGTTGATCGAGAAATGATTCAGGCTCTAGAAAGTGTCTCCCCTTTATTAAAGCCCAGTGTTCAAAAATGGCAACGCTATTTAGCGCAAATTAAAGCAAAAAACAGTACCCTGACCTATGCGGAACATCTTGAACTGGTCTTAAGTACAGTGGGTGAAAATACTTGGTATATCAAAGGACAAGCGGGTATTTATGAAGATGCGACACAGCGTCGTTTGATGATGCGAAATGTGCAAGGACGCTTAGAAGCCAAGGGAAACCAACAGAAAGAGCACACGGTTTTAAGCCTGAGTTCAGCTTTTGCGGACTACGATGCCCAGACGGAACGATTGGTACTGAGAGGCCGTTCACGAGTCACCATTCATCCCTAGTCCTACAGATAAGGGACGTCGTATAAAAAAAACAGGCGCTTGCCGAAACATCCTAGGACCCACTTGGTCATTCAATAGGAGTTTTATTTATGCCGAATCCTTTTTCTTCCCCTGTTTTACTCGTTGCTTTACTCGTAGGTGGCATATTGGCTTCTGGACTAGGACTTTGGTTATTTTTAGGGCCCCTTAAAATAGCACGACTATTATACCATTTTGCATGGGGCTTTTATCAACGGGATCAATATAAACCCGCTTTATTTTTACTAGAACAAGCCTTCAAGTTAGACCCTAGCTTCCCCGCCATTACCTATACCATTGGAGTCATTCATTTGGATTTGGGACATTTAGGGCTGGCGAAAGATGCCTTATACATCGCCTTGCTTCAAAACACAGAAGATCCTTTATGCCTATATCACTTGGGTGTTTTAGAATATCAAGAAGAACATTATGCCTTAGCCATTGAGCACTGGGTTAAAACCATACAATATAGTTCTAATCCGGATGCGGATATTTACTATTATTTGGGACTGGCCTATGAAGCATTAGAAGAATGGCAGACGGCTTATGAAGTGTATCAACAAGGTTTGGAAATGTTACCAGGCAATTCAGATTTATTGGCACAGTTGAGCATTATATGTATACAATTAAACCGATTGGGTAACGCTCGATTTTATGTGGAAGAGGCGTTGGCCTTACCCGTCCCCCCTGTGGATGCCATTCATGTAAAAGCCCTCCTTGAGGTGGAAGCCGGTCGTTTAGAAGAAGCCTATACCTATGCAGAAGAAGCGGTCAAACAAGAGCCTGAAAACCCTGAATATTTAAATACACTTGCCGTTTTGGGTACTATTTTAGAAGTGGACGATCAAGAAGCCGTTCTAAAACATTTGATTAAAGCGTCGACTTTGTGTGATAAAGGACAGGAAGCCGTACTTTACAACTGTGCTATTGCCTTTGGCGTACGAAATCAAAATAGCGACGCCAAAAGCACCTTACGGAAACTGAGTAAAACCAAGTTGCCTAGTGACATTCGTGCCAGTGCGAACCAAGCGCGTTTGATTCTAAAGAAACAAGAACGTAATGCACTAGAAAATGTAGAAACAAAAGAAGAAGAACTAACGGAATCCGTTGTGTAAGCTCTTTCTTCTCGTCGATATTTATGCTAGTCTAAAGGCATCAAAACATGTTTGACGCGTTGTAAAGTGAGGCGAAGCATATGCCCAAAGAACCCGTTTTGGTTTTATTGTCTGGTGGTTTAGATTCTACTGTTTCTTTGGCAACCGTCATGAATGACCCCACCAAAGAAGTCTTACGCTGTATTGCCTTTGATTATGGTCAGCGTTCATGGGTGAAAGAACAACAAGCCGTTCGGCAAATTAGCGCCTACTATCACTTACCCCTACAAACCATTAAATTGGATTGGTTAAAAGCCTTAGTCCCTGAAGGCTATAGCCCTGAATTTAAAGGGATTGCGACCCATTTGACAGATGTATGGGTGCCCAATCGTAATGGGGTCATGCTCAACATTGCTGCCAGTATTGCGGAAAGTATCGGGGCGAGTGCCATTGCCTTTGGTGCCAATTTAGACGAAGCCGATGCGGGATTCCCTGACAATGGAGAAGAATTCTGGCATCTTTTAAATCAGTGTTTTAAACGTTCGACGCTAAAAGGCATTAAAGTCTGGGCACCTGTTGGGGATTTAAGAAAAACAGATATTGTACGACGTGGGGTCCGTTTACAGGCCCCCTTGAACTTGATTTGGAGCTGTTACGGCAATGGAGCACTTCACTGTGGGCATTGTTCATCTTGTCTACATTTGAAGCGAGGCTTGGCTCACCTGGGGGACGCAAGCCCACTTCGCTTTGCGGAGCACCACGATGCTTATCATGCTTAAGCGAGGCTTTCTTTTCTCTAAACAGCCGATTAAATACGGGCTTGTTTTTTGCGCGATACTTTTTTCGTTAGTCGAGAATTCCACTAGGCTGGAATTTCAGGCCTATACAAAGCTTTCGCCTCAATGGTACGCGAGTCTCGCTCAGGAAGAAGGCCAAAAAGGTCACGCATTTCTTCAAGCGGGGGATTACCCCCATGCGTATGACGCTTTTCGTCACGCCATTGAATATACGCCTGTGGGCACGATGACGGCGACTTGGTATAATGGTTTAGGTCTGACCTATTGGGCCATGCAGCAACCCGCTCTAGCTGCGGCTAGTTTTCAAAGCGCCCTACGCTTACACCCAAGTAATCTGGTGTATTATCAGAATTTAATCAAACTCTATCAAGCCGATACCCATGCACCTGAACATTTGCACACCTTAGTAGACTACATTGCCTATAATCCTGTTCATGCGGAGGCTTGGTTTTTACTGGGTTTGTTTTATCAAGCGTTGGACAACCCCGCCGAAATGTCCAATGCGTGGAAGCAGCATTTGCTACTGGCACCACGTTCAGCGTTTCGACCTAAAATTTGTAAAGAAAGCCCCAAAGCCTGCCAAACTTAGTGAGTCACATTAAAACGTTTTCGCTGTCTTGTGTCCAAGAGTTCATAGGCTTTTGAATACGTACTTGGTGGCACCCAAAAGGTAAGTGTTTCATAGTTAGAGGAAAATATCCCTTTTTTTCGACGAACCACCACTTCTTGTAGACCTTGAGGAGACGTCGTTTTCTGTAGGTCTAGGTAATTCGCCTTCTTTAATGCCTATTTGGTACGCAGCCGTGTCTTTACGAATCTTTTCAATACGTAGCCCTTTTTTAGTGGACTTGGTTTGAAAGGGATCCACCGTGCTGAACTGATTTTTAAGATCTTCTAAGCCTTCTTTTGAAATGTAAGATGGCGTTAATAATAAACGCTCACAACTCGAGCTTGAATGGTAGAGATTTTATTGTTCTAAATCTAACAAATTGTAACCATTTGGGCGTAGATCCAAACAAAAATATATTTAGGAAACTTGATGCTCCTAAGAAGACTTTTTAGGAAGGAGGTGTTTTAATGAAAATAAGCTCCCATGATCGTCCCTATAACATCTTTAATGCGGTTAATTCTCCTTCTAAGCTTTTAAGAATAGGAACGGAGAAAACATATTTACAAGAATTACAATTTGCTCAGCAAAATAATTCTAAAACGCGTCTATATAGCTTGATTTTAGCCACCAAAAGCATTGGAAAAACAAGACTCTCTACTCAAGATAAAGCCATGGTTACTGATCTATTAAACAATATTGCAGGTCAGCCTAATCTGTCCGACGAGGAAGCACTTCAATTAAAGATTATTGCAAAGGAATTAAAAATAAATACTGACTCCTGGAATCTCCTTACACCTCCAGTGCATACCCCTAAACCTTCAGAGAGAGTACTAGAGGAACTCAAAATGGCTGCATACGTTTTAGATTGTGCCTACTCTAAACTTAATAAAAATCCAGCCAGAACATTTGACTGGACGATAGGCAGGGACTTACATGAAGCTAAAATACATTTAAACTGGGCTATACACCGTAAAAAAGACCTTCCGTCTGAGGCAGGATGGAACAAAAATCGGATAGAATATCTTCTCGAGTGCTTGAAAAAAGACTTTGGTCATTATATAGAAATTGACCCTTATAACGAAAAAGAACAAACAATAAATGAGATCATAGCTGAAATAGAACTTCTACTGGGAGAATTGTTTATAAAAGAACCTCTAAAAAAAGGGTTTTTCAGAGGTTTTTTTAATCGCTAACAAAAAAGCCCTTGCTTAAAGTGGGGGCTTTTTTAGTTCAATGCTCCAGTTTTGTGAAATGGTTTTTCGCGTGGAAATTAAGGCCTGCCGCGCCTCATCACTAATGACGGACTTACTGGGTTTTTGCATAATCAACTTGTCCACCAAGCGTAAGTTCACGCGACTCACCTGCTTTAACAGGTCATGTTCCACAATGGTTTTCATCAAAGAACTAGAATCATAATCGTAGTTTCGCTTTAAATTGGCGGTTAAAATTTCCCCGCCCGTGGTGCGAATGGGGTGGCCTCCTTCGGCGAAATAAAGCTTGAACACGTCTTTCAAATCAGCCATTTCAGACTGCAAGGTTTGGTGTGCTTTTTGTAAGCGTAAATAACGTTCGAGCAAATAATCAATATTGTTGAGTTGGCTGTATTTCCACGCATGTTTCTGCAAGTAAAGTTTACGTAATTGGGGATACAACTGTGCCAGTTGCATGGTGTCGTCTAAGGCACGGTGGGCCACATGCGGTTCGAATCCAAACTTACGCGCAAGCGAACTCAGTCCATGCGAACTTTCTTCAGGAAAGAGCGAATAATACAATTCTTGCGAACAAATGCGAGGATTCAAAAAGCGTTTGCCCAAATGCTTTTTATACGCTTCGGTAATAAAGCTGTAATCAAAGACCACATTATGAGCCACATAGGGTAAATCCCCAATAAAATCCGCAAAGGCCACAATGGCTTCTTCAACCGAAGGCGCCTCTTCCACCATTTCATCTGAAATACCATGAATTTTAAAGCTCGAATGCCGAATCGGCACCGCGGGTTTAATCAAAGTGGAAAAGGTTGCGGTAATTTCTCCATTTTCAAGGCGAACCGCCCCTATTTCAAGCAAAGATTCTGTTTTATGGTCTAAGCCTGTGGTTTCCGTGTCCAGTACAATCACAGGGCCTTCGTGCATAATGGCCTTGGGGGAAAAGGGTCGAGACGCATCCCCTGCTAAATCCACTTGCTGAGAAAGGGGAATCCATGAACGATCCCGTATTTCAGGGACATCGGGGTTTTCGTGTTCTTGGGCGTCTTCTCGCGCGCTGTGATCTTCTTCACGATTCATTTCAGACATAACGTGGACCTTATTTATTTTAAGGAAACTAAACATGGTGAGACGACGGAACACATTGGCGCTTATAGTCTAAAAAAGCCGCTTGAATCGTTGCCACAGTTTCCTTGACTAGCCACTTTTCCCCATTACTTAAACGGATGAGCGTATCGGGTCGGGCTTCCAACATTAAAATATAGTCAGGATTAATCCAACAGGTATGGCCGTCTAATAAGGTCAAGGGAATCATACGTCTTTTATCGCCTAATGAATTCAGTGTCAGCAAACCATTTTGTCGCCTTCAGCATTTATAGGTTGAAGTCACAAGAGCATCAGGTAAAAATACCCTGAAACTTTTGTGACTTCATAGGCCAGTTTAACACAAAAGAACCCATTTTATCTAAAAAACAGGTTCTTTCATATATTTGGATCTAAAGCAAGAAAACTACCCTTGGCGTTGCTTGTGCTTAGGGTTTTCACAAATCACGGCAACCCGTCCACGACGACGAATCACTTTGCATTTGTCACAAATTTTCTTAACAGAACTACGAACTTTCATATTTAAAATCCTTCCATAGAGTTTAGTGAAATAACAAAACGTTACTTCATCCGATAGGTAATACGGCCACGGGTTAAATCATAAGGAGACAACTCTACTTTGACTTTATCACCTGGCAAAATCCGAATAAAGTTTTTGCGAATACGCCCAGAAATGTGTGCCAACATTTCGATTTCGTTTTCAAGCTTGACACGAAACATGGCATTGGGAAGGGCTTCTAAAATTGTGCCTTCCATTTCAAGAACGTCTTTCGACATAAAACATAAAACCTTTCATTTTCAATGAATGCCCACGCCTTCATTAAGACTATATTTAGGTTAACACAAAGGTATTTTGAAGCCAAGCCCCTATTTCCACAGGTTCACGTTGACTGTGAAACCTGAAGTGTTGAGCTTATAAAACTTCATTGGGTGTAGGTTCACCTGCCAAAACCTTTTGAATATTGTCTAAGGTCGTTGTGGCGATATTATGTAAGGCTTCTTGGGTTAAAAAGGCCTGATGCCCCGTAATCAATACATTGGGGAAGGTTAATAAGCGACTGAAAATATCGTCCTGAATGACATCACAAGACAAATCTTCAAAGAAAAGGTCCCCTTCTTCTTCGTACACGTCTAAGCCCAAGGCACCGATGCGACCTGATTTTAGACCATCAATGACGGCTTGTGTTTCAATTAAGCCCCCACGGCTTGTATTAATCAACATGGCTCCTTTTTTCATTTTTGAAACAGACGTCGAATTAATGACGTGATGCGTCTCGCTCATCAGGGGGCAATGCAAACTAATAATATCACTTTGTGCCAAGAGTTCATCCAAGCTGACATAGCTTGCCCCCATGGCTTTAACCGCTTCATTGGGGTAAGGGTCATACGCCAAAAGGTGACAACCTAAACCCTTCATAATGCCTGCAAAAATTTCACCAATTTTCCCCGTACCCACAATGCCTACCGTTTTACCGTGCACATCAAAACCCACTAAACCATCGAGCAAGAAATTGCCTTCTCGCACGCGGTTGAAAGCTCTAAAAGTTTTACGGTTCAGTGTCATTAATAAGGCCAGCGCATGTTCCGCAACCGCGTAAGGAGAATACGCAGGCACTCTCAGGACTCGAATCCCCAAGGCTTTGGCGGCGGGAAGATCCACATTATTATAACCCGCACAACGCATAAGCAGATATTTAACCCCTTGCGCGGCAATGGCCTTTAAGACGTCTGCATCAATCGTGTCATTGACAAAGGCACAAATAGCCTGATGCCCCTCCGCCAAACGAGCCGTCTTTACGGTGAGATGGACATCCAAATAATCTAAATGAATATGTTCAGGACACAAAGTATTAAAGGCTTCTATGTCGTAAGGTTTGGTGCTGTAAAAGGCAATATTAAGGGCTTTATTTTGAGACATCAAAGGAACTCCTTTATTTGTGAATAGGCTTCGCTTAGTTTTTATTCTACGCCTGAAAAAATAGATTGTATAGATCAAAAAGGATTACGTGCTCGATGATTCAAAAACAAAAAAGTTTCCACTAGCACAAAACACTTTATAAATTGTTTTTATATAAATAAGAAGTTTTAAAAAACTTCCCTTTTCTACCCTAAGTCATTTTTCTCCTTAACCGTTTATATTAATCCCCAAGAGGTATTTTCTTTATGCTTAATTCTAACCTATTGTCTTTAATTTCTAGTCCCTCCACCGCAGGAACGAACAACCCCATGATGAATTCAGGTTTGGTCGGTGCTGGCACCCCTGTGAATAATACTAATTTTCTTCCTACGAGCACCTTTTTGATACCACAAAATACGATGAGATCTGCCAGCCTGAGTCCTTCAGGGACGGCAGAGACGTCCAATCCTCTCTTGGCTTTGCCAAATGCGGCGTTTAATCCATCCACGAATCTTTCAACGGCAGGAGCTGGTAGTGTTTTTCAAGGAATGACTAACCCAGCGACGGGGGGATCTAATCCCTTCGTTACACCAGCCCCGCTGTCGACGATTGTAGGTATTAACCCCAATCCCTCTATTTCCCCGCCCCTTTCTAGCTCCTCTACCCCTTTTATTCAAGGGGCTGGGAATACCAACAGCACCACTCTTAAGGCATTAGGACTTGGTGACTTGTTGCCATATTTGGATCAAATCTCAAGCACCTTACCCCAAGGCACTACGGCGACGCCCTCAGCCCCAACAGGCATGATGAATACTTCAACGGCCGTAGCGTCCAATCCTTCTAGTACAACCACACCGATCTTTATTGTAGACCCAAGTCTTTTAAAAAATCCTCCAGCAGAAAATACAGGTGCCTCTTTAGATGAAAATCCCCCAAGCACGGCGAAGACAGAATCGAATGAAGCTGTTCTTACACAATTAGACGAGCTACAAAAATCAATCGATGCGTTACCCAAGCCCCCAAGCTCGATAGTGACGACGGGTGCTAAAACTAACGCTACCCCAACGGTTAATTATGCACCAGCCAGCACCGTTACTCAGTTATCCAACGAAGTCGCGACCTTAAAAGCCTCCTTAAATGCATCCAAAACGAGTCAAGAGTCCAAGGATATTGAAGCACGATTAGAGAAGCTTCAAAAAACTTTAGAAGCTGTTCAGGCCAAATCTAATACGATTGCGAGTAATACGTCTATAAGTGAAACGCCTGAACCGTTACCTAAGACTCCCGCACTAAAAATACCAGTGGCAACAACTAAGAACAAAACCACTAAAAATACATAAGTGAAACCCTTATTTAGAAAGGTTCTTGTCCTTGAGGCGAGAACCTTTTAAGGGATCAAAGACGAGGGGGCTTGGATTTTAAGCAAGACTTCGTCAGGATGCACCATATCCAAATAATCTCGAGCTAATAACTCGGCATCTTCACCCGTTTGAATACGATGAATTTGCGATTTTAATTGGGTATTCTTATTTTGGTGTGCTTGATAAATCCCTTGCAAAACAGGGATTTCCATATGAATATTCAATACATTACCAAGCAATCCGAAAGAAGACACCAATAAATGAACAGAAACTAAGGTCAACGCAACCGCAACGACCGCATTTTTAACCCAAATTTCAGATTTTGTCCACGCCTTAACAAGGGTCTGAAGTCCCATAATAGCGAGAAGGCTTGCGCCCACGCCCATTTTAACGACACGCACCGCTACTTTTGAAAAATGATGAGGACGACGCTGGCGAAGGGGTGCTTCATCAGGCCATACATCTACGGGAAGAGGGAGAGAAGATCCTTCAGCCAAAAGTAAATCTACCACTTGTGAATGTCTCGAACGACGACGCGCCTTTAGCTTTGACTTAGAGGCAGTAGGCATCCACTCGGGTTGAACATACTGAGTCGCGGTGGAATCACTTTGATAAGGAGGTAAAGCAACCGAATGTTTGGCCACATCTAAACTTTCTATATTTCATAGGGGATAATGGAGTGAAGAAG
>JBIJBR010000032.1:0-10770 GCA_044345135.1 Vampirovibrionales bacterium | reverse complement strand
AGGAATTGGACTTTAGTCATATTTTTCAAGCCGTCCCCAATAAGAGCGTTGTCTTGGACGAATTACTCGCTTTATATGACCTGACTCTGGATGAAGTGGCCTATATGGGAGATGACATCCCTGACTTAAGTGTCTTGCAACGGGTTGGCTTTGCGGCTTGTCCCGCCGATGCGAGCTTTGAAGTGCAGGAGATTTGCCACTATATCACAACACGCGCAGGGGGAGATGCCGCCGTTCGAGAATGGCTGGATATCATTCGTTATGCCTCTCGCTCTGTCTAAATTCACGTAAAAGAAAAAATGTCAAAACGAAGTATTCAATCGAGGAAAGGATCATCTATGAAGCTCTTTTTTACAGCCCTGCTGATTGGCTTTAGTGTTTGGCTTGGCCTACCTAGTCACGCGAGTGAAACTCCATGCTTCACTTATAAAATCGATGCGACGAATCCCAATGAGCTCAATAATCCCCTTGGTGTGGGATTTCCAGGGTATCGGGGGGTGAATCAACTTATTCGCTATACGGCAGCTTTCCCCAAAAAAAGTACAGAAACGAATGAATACGGGACTGAAGTGGTGGTGAAACATGGCCAGATTATTCGTATCACAGGCGCCAATACGCCTTTAAAACGTGGAGAATTTGTCCTTTCAGGCCATGGGAAATCCAGTCGGTGGTTGCTGGAGCATGCTCATATCGGCAGTCGTGTTCAAATTAAAACACTCATTGTTGCAGATCTTAAGGGACGTTCGGGAGGTGAAGGAAAAGTAGAAGAGCTTACTCTTTGTGATCATCCCAACGCGGATCGCTTAAAAGTTGAGGCCCTACTTGATTATGCACATCAAGAAAAATATGTGCATGAAGAAAATTATCTTTATAAAGAAGGGGGGAAAATGGATGAGGTGGCGAAACGCTGGAAACGCCAGTCCGTTAAGGATTTCCCTAAGGGAAAAGTTGCAAGTCCTCTTGCGAGTGAAGCCTTAGAAAATGAGTTATGGGGGGTGGCCGCTCCTTTTGAGGCGACCCAAATACAGGGGGTGTGGCATCGTCCTCGTGTTGAAGAATCTTCAGAAGCTGCGATTGAAAAAATCTTAGATCGTTTCATTGACATGGGAATTAACACCGTTTTTCTAGAAACCTTTGTCCATGGTTACACCCTATATGAATCTAAAGTCTATCCGCGTTATGGGCTTGCCAGTAGTGCCTACCCCGCATTAGGCAAGGTGGATCAAGAAGCCTTGCTCACCCGTTGGCTCCGCTTGGCCCATGCCAAGGGCATTAAAGTGCATGCATGGGTTCAAGTGTTTTACGTGGGTAATACGAGTTTAAATAAGGGGGCATCTGCCTTGCCTCCTATTTTGGCGGTGCACCCTGACTGGGCAAATCGTCAACATGCTTATGCGGAAGATCCCCACCCCCACCCTAGCCCCATTGAAGCAGGGCATTGGTTTATGGATCCCGCGCATCCTCAAGTGCAAAATTTCATTGTCGATTTAATGGATGAACTCGCCACGACTTACCCCGTCGATGGTATTCAACTCGACTATATTCGCTATCCCGCGAGTTTAGAAGAAGAGGCTCCTGGGTATTTAGACTCCACTTGGGGCTATACGCCCACGGCTCGTCAAGCCTTTATCGCCCAATTTAGAGCGGATCCCTTAGATATGGAACTTCAATCTTGTGCGGCAGAGTTTTGGGAGGACTGGAAGCAATTTAAAGCGCAACAAGTGACGAATCTCGTCTTACGTATTCGCCAACATCAAGAACAGCAATGGGAAACTAAGCGAGAGGCTCAACACTTTCCACGCCTTGCGTTGTCCGCCGCGGTATTTCCTGATCCTTTAGGTGCCTCGGGTATTAAACATCAGGATTGGTCGTTTTGGATGCACACCGCAGCGCTTGATTTTATTAGTCCCATGATTTTAAGTGCCAATGATGCGCCTGTTTGTGAAGCCTTGGACCAGATGGAAGCCTTGACGATGGAACCCATTCCCGTGGTGCCGGGCCTATTTTCGCCTTTTTACCAAAGCCCGACCTTTTCTCAGCTTAAACAATTACAAGCGAGCTATCAATGTGGGGCAGACGGGGTGATTTGGTTTCAATCCAAGTTTATAGGCAAAGACTTAGAACAGCGTCTGCATCACCGTAAGCTGTCTTTGTATGAAGGACACGATTAAACGCGCAGGTCATGAGAGTGAGGGACGCTTCAATTCGTTTCCTGTTTAAAGCAGCGTGTTTTTAAGAGGGTTCGCTTGTTGCGCTTTTAATTGTTGATAGGCGCTATGTATGGTATTGGACGTTTCAAACCAGGCTTTCATACGATCAGGAACCGCTAAATCAAGCTTCATCTCCTGTAAAATACGAATCATTTCATCTAAGACAAGGGCCATGTTATCCGCATTATGCGCATAGATGGGTGCCCACATTTCAGCAGGACTCGCCGCCAAACGCAACTGGTCGTCAATGCCCCCTCCGTGAAAGGCCAATAAATGCCCAGGACGGTGCTGAGCAATTAAATTGGTTAAGACCACCGCGTATAATTGAGGCAAATGACTCACATAGGCCATGGCTTCATCATGCTCAGCGGCATCCATCACCACGGGAATCATGCCCACCAATTCGATAAACATTTTAAGCTTATTGAGTAAAGGTCTCGCTTCAAAGTCGGGATGAGGCGTCAACAGAAAACGTTTATTGAGAAATAAAAGGGAAGAGGCATGTTCAAAGCCTTTTTTTTCACGTCCCGCCGTGGGGTGCCCCCCAATAAACTGCTGAGGCAATAACTGAAACCCCAGATCCGTCATACGTCGCTTACAACTGCCTAAGTCGGTCACCACCACGTCATTGCTTGCAATACGTTTAGCCACTTCAGTTAATAAGGTTTCATTTTTATCTAAATGTGTGGCCAAGACCACTAAATGAGACCCCGTAAACGTTTCAGGTAAGCTTAATTGAACATGGGTGGCAATGCCTCGACGTAACGCCATTTGCAAGGTGGCTTCATCCGGATCCACCAGCGTAATGCTTAGTTCCTCAGGGGTAAAACGTTCGCGAAGTAACCAAGCAAAGGAACCCCCAATCAAGCCTGCCCCAATAATCGTCACCGCTTCAAAGGGCGACGGGTGTTGATTTAAAAAAGCATCTTTAAAAGACGGGGTGAACGACATGATTTGGATTCCTCGCTCCTAAACAGTATCCTTATAAGGTAACCTTCTTGAGAGAGAAGGTCAATGCAAAAGCTATTTTTGAGGCGCGGGATTTATTTTTTTAAGTACAGGAGGGGTCGTCGGTCCTGTCATCAACGTGCGACTTTCCTCCAACATGGCATAGTCTTCACCCAGCTGACGTTTTATTTTACTTAATTGAAAACGTGCTTTATTGGCATAAGGACTTTCAGGAAATCGCTCTATAATGGTGGAATAGGCATCATACGATTCAAACCACATTTCACGATACCCAAAAAGTAAGCCCAGCTGATACAAAATCGGGGCCACATCCTTGACTTTGGCATAACGTTCTTGAAAGTCATCACTGACTTGGCGTAACTCATTTAAGGTTTCCCCGTCCTGAGGGGTGAAAAAACTTTTATTTTGACTTTTTTGTAGCAGTAAAGTCAACTTTGGTGCATACGGTCCCCATTCCTTGGGAAGACTTTTCGCCGTCCCTTTTTTTTTGGGTTTTGCCGCGTCTGCCTCATTGAAGTCTAATACCGCTGAACATAGCGATAAAACAATTAAAGTCATTGTAACAAATCGTTTAAACCATGAGGTCATGACATCGCGCTCCCTTTTCAAATGGCTTAGATTTAGCGCCCCTTCACCGATTGAATTCGTGGGGAGCCTTTAAAGGTTTTTCCCAAAACAACATGGGAACATCCTGATCCCCTAATTGATAATCCAAAAAGCCTGCTTTTCGGTACAGCGCCAATGCGGGTTCGTTGTCTTGACGGACTTCTAAGGTGAGCTTACAGGCCCCAATCGCACACGCATAGTCTTCGACTATCGTCAGGAGTGCTTTGCCCACGCCTTGACCGCGTGCCGATTCGGCGACAATTAAATCATGGATATTCACCACAGGCGCCGCTTTAAAGGTACTAAAGACTTGATAGGCAATTAATAAGCCCGCAGGAGCTTGCCCTTCAAAGGTGGCTAAAAACGCATGAGCCGAGGGACAGGCTTTTAAACCATTAATAATGCGCTCTAACACCTCTTTTTGCAAGGGAACAGACCCACCCATCGGATCGCGCGCATGCTCGTCAATGAGCTGGGGAATCCAATGGGCATCCTGAGGATCAAAAAAATTGGCTTTATGTAATCGAATCATACCGTTGCAAGTGTTTTGGGAGCAAGTGACTTGGGTAAATATGCAGAAGGTGCCACAACGACGGTAATGGATTCCTTACTGAGATATTTTTGTGCGACTTTTTGAATTTGCTCCGCCGTGACGGCTTTGATGTTTTCATCCAGTTCTGCCAATTTGCTGACGTCATGCCCTGCCATGTAAGCTGAACCCACATAGGAAGAAATTTGTCCCACGGTTTCTAAGCAAACGCTACGTTTACCAATGAGGTTACGTTTGGCATTTTCTAATTCTTCTTCACCGACTAAAATATCTTGTAGCTTTTTAATTTCATCCGTAAAACCAGACAAACATTTTTCTACATTTGATGGTTCCGTGCCAATGTACAAGGTAAACGTCCCACGGTGCTTGAGTAAATTCAAACTAGAACGTACACTATACGCCAAGCCTTGTTTGTCGCGTAACTCTAAAAAGAGACGGCTACTTAAGCCTGCGGACCCTAAGAGGTTGTCCATCACCGCTAAAGGCAAGTAGTCTTTGGATGTCGCAGGGGGCATCAGCCAAGACTGTAAAATCTGTGCTTGTGCCGCTTCTTCCCAAGGCATGGTATATAAGCGGGATTCTTTAAGGCGATGTTCCTTAAACAGGCGCCCCATTTCCATTTCACCATCGGTTCCCTTGGCTCGCGGTAAGCTAAACGCCGCTTCTAAAGCAGAAATCAAACGTTCACGATCCACATCCCCCGCCACGGAAATCACCATACGGTTCGGACGGTAGGCTTGTTGATAATGTAAAAATACATTGTCGTTTCGCCATAATTTACTTAGACTCGTCAACATGCCTGTGGCAGAAGTACCATAAGGCAAGCCATTCCAGAGCTTTCGGCTTAATAAATCTCTCGCAAGCGCCGTAGGAGAATCCAAACTCATTTGAAGCTCGCCTTTGATCTTTTCTTTTTCTTTTTGCAAACCTTCCAGTGTGGAATAAAAAAGTAAATCGCGAATAAAGGCCAAATTGCTTTCTAAGTCTTCTACCTGCATAGACGCCGACATTAAACTGTAATCCCGAGCCGTATCGGTATCTAAATCTAGGCACAAATCATCCAACTTCACCGCAATGGTTTCCGCAGAATCGGCATAGGTACCCTTGAGTAGTAATCGATCGACCACGTCCATTTCACCAGGGAAATAGTCAATGCAATTGCCGCCTTTGGTATAGATATTCATGGAAATGCGAGGCGTTCCGACTTGACGACTAAAGAGCAAAGTGGGCCCTGCAATCAAAGAAATAAGTTCAAGTGATTCAAGTGTTTTAAGCATGTTGAGGTACCATTACAGCAGTATAGGCTAACGAAGGATTCAGATACGTGTTGACTGCTTCAATCACGTCTTGACGCGTTAAGGTATTCAGGCGATCCAAGGTTTCGGTGACGGCTTCTACACGTCCAGTCACGGTGAGCGCATCCCCTAAGGCATCTGCAATACCGGCACAGGTTTCAAAACCACGTGCGAAATCGACTTTCATTTTTTTGACCGTCCGTGCGAACTCTTCTTCCGTAATAGGCGATTCGCCTGAAAACGCGGTGAGTATCGCCGTAATTTCTGCCAAGGCGGCGCTATTGTCTACGCCCGTATAATTGGCACTGACATAAAAGGTATTGCCTAAACGCAGCGCATATTGAGAAGTGCTGACGGTTGTAAAGGCAGAAGGGGTTTGTGTTTCAACCAAAGACTGATGAAAACGACTGGCTCGACTTTCGCCTAAGACGTGGCTGGCAACATCTAAAGCCAAGGTATTTTTGAAATCACTGGCCAAAGGCCCGTGAAAGCCTAGCATGGTAAAGCGGGTACTGAACTCGCTTTTTGCTTCCGAAAAACGTTCGCCTGTCGACACTTGGCCGATAAAACTTTCAGGAGCAGCTGGTTCTTGATAGGCATCCAAAAGAGCACCGACTTCAGGCCGTTCGCTAAAATTAAAGGCTTTTTCGACTTTGTCTTTTAAAGCATCCCATTCAAAATCACCCACCACTAAAGTGGTCATATGATCAGGCGTATACCAGCGTCTATAGTAGGCTAAAATCTGTTCACGAGGAATCGTCCCTACAATATGACGTGTGCCAATGACTTCACGACGATACGGATGCGTTTCCGCATACATGAGTTCATTGACTGTATTGTAAACCCGAGACCACGGACGGTCTTCATACAGGCCAATTTCTTCAATCACCACACCACGTTCACGCTTTAATGCAGGGGTTTCGCCTTGATCAGGATCATAGGCTTCTCCGATTTCAGATTCAGGCAAATCGGCATGCAAAATCATGTCCGCATGCATGTCGACCACGGTATCAAATTCATTAAATTCACTTTGTGGCCCTGTGACATAGTAAAAGGTATAGTCTTTCCATGTGGCGGCATTGATCATGGCCCCCATACTTTCCATTTTTTTGTCAAAAACCCCCGGCGCAAAGCGAGGCGTTCCCTTAAACATCAGGTGTTCCAAAAAATGAGACACGCCATTATTCGTGGCATCTTCATTCATAGAACCCGTTTTGACCCACGTACTAATATTAAAGACTTGGCCTTTACGTGGCACAAAAACCAAGGTATGCCCGTTTTTGAAGGTGTGCTTGACTGCCTTTTGTGGCAAGTACGGCAAGGAAAATGCCTCTAAAGTGGGAGCGGCTGTCATCATTTGAATACGTCCTTTGCTAACAAGACCATTAAGCCTAAGGGCTTTTAACCATATTCCTTCATTGTATCACTGTTTTTTATTTTTTAGCACGCTTTTTATTTTCCTATCCCCTAGGCAGGGGGGATCTCACGCTTGACAGACGGCACCCCAATAGCACAAAAAGAGGGGAACTTTGGTTTTATATAAGTAGGACAAGACTCAAATTATTCGAGAAGGATTTAAAAAAATGATGGCCCTATCGGGATGGCTCCCTCAGAAAAATTTTGGAAAAATACTATGCCCACTTGGAGCACTTTTAGTACAACTACAGCATGATCCACTTAGCACGCTGTCAGGGAGCGTGGGAAGAATAAATAACTTGGTTAATTCTACTCAAGATATGATAACAGAAACCCGAACATCGGGAAGAATTTTAAACAGCAATCCTGCTCAATATGCCTTGAGTCAATTCATGACCCAATACCGTGCCTAAGACAGAAGAGCATTTAAACATTCTAGAAACGACCATCTTTGGCGTCTAACACGTCAATGAGAAAGCGAAGACGATCGGTCTTTTCAGGTTGATTGAGGCGCTGTAAGATTTTGGCAATATAGGCTTGAGACGCAGGAGGCAAATCGCTGAGTAACCTAGACTTCCAGCCATTATTGTACACCGCAATGCTTTCCGCATCGGTCTGTTGACCATGAGCCAAGACCCATTCCCCAATGGCGGTATCATCCGCACCTGTGGCGACATAGGCTTCAAAGGCATGCAAATCAAGCTGAAAATGTTTGAAAAATCCACGATCGGCAGGGGCACCATACTCATATAAATCTTTATCTGGATTCAGACCCACCAACTGAGCCCGACATTTGTCAATCACGCGTGCCAATAACAAAATGCCCGCGACTTCGGTTGAATACGCACTGCGAGGCGCCTGTTTTCCGAGATCCTTGGCTTGTGCTTTGACCAATTCTAAATTTTCAGCGAGAGTGACCATAGTGTGCTCCTTTGATTCTAAAACAATTAACACGATAATTTTATTTTATCATACGAACCTAAAAATACGCAAGACAAAAAGAGCAAGGATCGACTAAAAAAGATTATCGAAACAGTTTGATAATGTCGTTGCCTAAGATGAAAATCATTAAGCCCATTAAAATAACAAAGCCTGAAAGATTCAAACCCTGCTTAAAAGAAGGGGGAAAAGGACGCTTGAACAAAGCTTCATAGCCAATATAAATCAAATAGCTCCCGTCTAAAGGAGGAAAGGGCAGTAGGTTCATCACCGCTAAAATAATCGAAATCACCGCGGTAAGCCACAAACCACTTTGAATCCCTGCGCGTTCAATGAGTTCTCCCCCGACTTTGACCACGCCAACAGGACCGTCTAATAAATCAGGCGAAATTTGTCCCGTAAACAGCTTGCCTAGGCCGATAAAGTTTTGCTCGACCATGCTCCCTAACACTGAAAAAGTTAGGCGAAGGGTGGTGCCTAAATCGACGGGGACATTTTTTTGAAGCATTCCAATGTAGATGCCTAATTTATGAGACGGATTCATCTGAAAAGGCAAATTTTTGCTGGAGGAAGTTACCCAAGGGGTTCCCTCTAAAGGGGCACTACCCACCTGTAAGGTTATTTTTTCTCCAGCAGGGACTTGGCTTAAAAAACGAGGGAAGGCCTGTGTCGGTTCGCCATAGTATCCGTCAAAGTGATGAAGACGAGAAGGGTCACCCTCTTCTGTGGCGGATAAAATCACATCCCCCACTTGTAGTCCCAAGGCTTGAGCAGGCGAGGTCGCATAGGTTAATAAAATTCGGTGAGGGGATTGCGTCGGGGCTAAATCTAAGGATTGGTCTTTATTATGCACCGTATAGCCACGAAAGGTAATGGCACGCTCAAGGGGCGTCATGGCTGCTGTATACAGGCGTTTGCCTTGTTCATAAAAAGCCAAAGGTCCTAAATCTGCGTTGGGAGAGGGTGCGCTAGGGGCAGGAATCACCACGGGAGAAAACCCTGTGACTTGCAACTGTGATTTTATAGCCCCCCAAGTGCCTAAGACAAACGCCATTAAGCAAACCGCAATAACGGCATTCACCGTAATGCCTGCCATAGCGATGGCCGCCTGATTGAGTAGCGGTTGATTTTCAAAACGCTGTGGGGAGTCTAGCGGTACATCACTGTTTGCATTTTCATCGAGAAAGCTCACATAGCCTCCTACGGGTAAGAGGTGTAAGCACCATTTGATGCCTTTCCATTTTTTTTCAATTAAGGTTGGCCCAAAGGGTAAGCCCAAACCAAAACGTTCTACCTTGACCCCGCAACGTAAGGCCACAACCATATGCCCCACTTCATGTAAAATAACCAACAGACTAATCAGTAGTAACATAATGAAGTAAGACATAAAATTTCCTTCAGAAAAACAAGATAAATCTTGTCGGCTATAACGCATCAATCCTTTCATTGTAGACAAGCTTGAGTGAAAAAGCAATGGACTTGAAGTAAATCCCCGTATCAAAAAACCCCTGCCAAGGACAGGGGGTTTGAAAAAGATAATAAAAGCAAATTAGCGCTTGGAAAACTGAGGTTTTTTACGAGCTTTGTGAAGACCGTATTTCTTACGCTCTTTTACACGAGCATCCCGCGTTAAGAAACCTTCCACACGCATTAAGCGTGCGTAATCAGGATTCAACTCAGCCAAAGCACGAGCCACACCCAAACGAATCGCTTGAGATTGCCCTACTTTTCCGCCACCTTCGACTTTACACAAGACCGTGTATTGACTTTCAACACCTGCCACCACCAAGGCCTGCTTGACTGAGACATGCAAGGCGACTCGATTGCCGAGGTACTCTTCAACGCTTTTGCCATTAATTAAAATGGTCCCTGAACCAGGGAGTAAGCGCACACGTGCAATCGCACTTTTGCGACGACCCGTACCACGTTGTCCAACTTGAGGATAAGACATAAACCGTCTCCTAAAAATTAACCATGTTCTAACATAACGACTGTGCTAAACGCTTATTGAGGAAACGCTTTAGGTTCTTGGGCTTGGTGTGGATGTTCAGCACCGACATAAACATGCAATTTTTTAATTTGCTGACGACCCAAACGGTTGTGAGGCAACATGCCCCGCACCGCAATTTCCATAATACGTTCAGGCTTACGATCCATCATTTGTCTGAAGGTAAAGGTTTTTAATCCACCAATATAACCCGTATGATGACGATAAAGTTTTTGTTCAAACTTTTTACCTGAAACCACTACTTTTTCCGCATTGATGATAATGACGTGATCACCACTATCAATATGGGGGGTATAGGTAGGCTTGTGCTTACCACGAAGTACATTGGCGATTTGAACCGCCAAGCGTCCTACCGTCTGACCTTCGGCATCAACGATATACCATTCTTTTTGGATGTCATCGGGTTTTGCAGAATAGGTTTTCAACATCAGAAAACTCCTTTTCAAAGGCATGACTTAAAATTTTGACACGCGCATCATTAAACTGTAAACAAGGGGACTCATAATGAATCGCCATAAGCGTTAAACCTTGGGACGGGGCAGTCTGCAAAGATGCTTGACGACTACATTGTGCCAAAACCTCTTGGGGGGAAGCCTGTTGAATGTTTAGTGAATTCAACGCGGTACGACCACACTCATGAAGATAGGCAACCATGTTCCTTACCATTTTATACAAAAAACGATTTCCCACAACATCAAAATTGATTTCATCTTCAAATTGTTGCGAAAATGACGCATAATGTAACAAACAAGTGTCATTTGTAACAAAACTACCTAA
>JBIJBR010000224.1:0-2997 GCA_044345135.1 Vampirovibrionales bacterium | reverse complement strand
CACATGAATATTCCCCGCTGATGTGTATTGTGCAGAGCACGAGAAAGCCTAGAATGCGGTGTGGCCCGCGGGGAAACTGCTTCAGAGCAAGGCTGAAACGTATACCTCCGAGCAAACGTGGAGTGATTGACGGCACGGGATCGCTCGCTTTAAACGCCGTGGGAAGGGGGTGTCTCGGAGCCTGAAAGACTTAATTCATGCGGTAGCCATTTACTTCCACCAAGTCAACTTTAATTATAGCTAAATGCTTAAATGTCTCGGATTTTGTTATAAAACAGGGTGCTCTTGTCGTGATTCCGCCTAAGTCTAACCAAGTGCTTGAGCGTGCATACGATAAGGTTTTAGATAAGGAACGTAATGGGGTTGAGTGCTTGTTTAAGCGACTGAAGCATAGCTGGTGGCTAGCGACTCGGTATGAAAAACCTCTAGTCCTTACCTTGGTTTTTTAGCCCTGGCGTCTACGATGCTAGGACTCCCTTAATTGTCAACACTGCCTAGAATAAAAAAAGACAAGCCATAAGGCCTTAAAAGGAGTATACTAAAGAAGTCAGTATGCAAAATGACATTTGCGTCAGTAGGTTTGGCTCACGCAGATGGATAGGCTAAGGCTAGAAAGAATATAAGTATGTCTTTAACGCAAGAACGTATTGTGGTGGTTTCTAATCGGGAGCCCTATTCCGTTAAATTGACGCTGGATGGTGTGGCGGTTCAAAAAAACGCAGGGGGCTTGGTTTCAGCGTTGGAACCCATGGTCAAGCAAAGCAATGGCTTGTGGGTCTGCTGGGAAGGGGAGGCGGGTTCGCGCAGTCAGTTGTCTTCCGTCATTAGCGAATGGTCGCAGTCGCCTCATGAAAATTTCTTTCCCTTTGCCGTTTTGCCTGTGCCGTTGACGGATGATGAAATCAATCACTATTATAATGGTTACGCCAATCGCGTTTTATGGCCGTTGTTTCATTACTTGGTGAGCTATTGTACATTTTGGGATGAAAAAGCTTGGCCTAGTTATTATAGTGCCAATGAAAAATTTGCCGCACGCGTGCTCGAACGTACCCAAAATCAAGACTTGATTTGGGTGCATGATTATCACTTAATGCTGGTGCCCGATATGATTCGTCAGGTGAAGGGGTCTGCTCGTATGGGTTGGTTTTGCCATATTCCCTTTCCTAACTATGAAATTTATCGCCATTTGCCGAATCGTATTGATTTAATCAAAGGCGTTTTAGGCGCGGATTTAATCGGATTTCATGTGCCTTCATATGTGAATCACTTTTTAGAATGTGTGGAGCGTTGCCTACTGGATGCGGTAGAAGTCAACCGTAAAGACGGGACTATCCTTTACCAAGGGCGGACCATTAAAGTCATTGCTTGTCCCATTAGTATTGATGCCGACCAATTTAATGCGTTGACCGTGGGAAAAGACGTACTGAGTCAGGCTCACGTTTTAAAAAAGGCCTTCAACGTTGAGTTTATGGGGATTGGGGTGGACCGGCTCGACTATACCAAGGGTATTGTCGAGCGCTTTAAGGCCATTGAACTCTTTTTTGATAAATATCCGCAATACAAAACCAAAATGACCTTCGTTCAAATTGCTTCCCCCACGCGGACGGATGTACCCATGTATAAAAAGCTTAAGGATGAAGTGGATCTCACGCTCGGCAGTATTAACAGTCGTTTGGCTGAAGGAGCGTGGAGCCCGATTCAGTATTTTTATCGTAAATTTACCCATGAACAGCTCATGCCTTATTTCGCGGCCAGTGATTTTTGTTTAATCACCCCCCTACGGGATGGAATGAACTTGGTGGCGAAAGAATACTGTTTGACTTGTAAGGATGATCTCGGCGTTTTGGTCTTAAGTGAAATGGCGGGAGCGTCTGAAGAAATGACAGAAGCGGTGATGGTGAATCCCTATGATTTAGAGTCCATGGCCGATGCCATTCATCAAGCCATTACCATGACCCATAGCGAGCAACGGCAACGGATGGGCGCTTTACGTGCGCGCATTGAAGAGTTTACGGTCTTTGATTGGGTGAATCAGTTTATTAGGGAATTCCATGATCATGAAGCGCAACACCTTAACGTCCTTCAATAAAACGATAGAGGCCTTGTCCATCAAACTCATTCAGCAGGTGGATGCAGGTAAGACTTTAGCCTTGATGCTGGATTATGACGGCACCTTAACGCCTATTGTCTCTCGTCCTCAAGACGCGCAGCTCAATGAAGCAGGTCTTCGTTGCTTACAACGTTTGACCACGCATCCGCAAGTACGGGTGGCCTTAATTTCAGGGCGCTCCGTCGAACAGCTGCAACATTTCATACAGTCCATTAGCCCTTTACCCATGCTTTTAGCGGGTTTACATGGAGGGCAAGTCTACAATGCCCAAACGCAAGCGTTTCTTCAAACGCCATCTCCCTCTTTAATGGCGTTGAAGGATTCATTTTTAGAACAACTGTACGCGGCGCTCCGCACAGAGTCCCACTCCCTACCAGAAGGGCTCCTCATCGAAGAAAAAGGCTATTCTTTTGCCTTGCACTATCGCTTAGCGTCTACCTCGACTGGGCAAGAAGCCGTGGCCGTGTTTAAAGCGCTTTTTGAGTCGGACCCGCTTCTACAAGAGGCCTTTCGTCTACAAGCCGGCCATGCCGTGATTGAAGTGGTGCCTAAAGCCTTTAATAAAGGAGGAGGGGTTCGCTTTTGTATGAACTATTGGCAGCAGGCCAGTCCTGATTTGGCTTTCGTGCCGCTTTTTGCGGGGGATGATCAAACGGATGAAGTGGGTTTAAAAGCGGTTTTAGACTTAAATGGCTTGGGTGTGGCGGTGCAAGTGGCACCTGCTCAAATGACGCAACTCACGTCTGAAGAACAATCCACCTTGTATGCTTTAGAATCGCCTGCGGAGGTGCAAGCCGTGTTGCAAGGTCTTTGTGAGGGGCTAAATGTCCTCAATGTTTAAATCATGATTAGCTTTTGAAATAAAAGCCGAAAGAAAGGGGTCGTGG
>JBIJBR010000223.1:0-3001 GCA_044345135.1 Vampirovibrionales bacterium | reverse complement strand
TATAATACTAAAGAAAGTACCTTATTATGAAAGCGATTCCCAGCTCAGTTCTTTTACCCTCTAACCTCACCAATACGGTGAATCCCAATGGCTTTAATACGGCAGCGCTTCCCCAAGCCTTAGACGCCAATGGACTTAAAAACTTAAGTGCCGATCAAAAAGATGCCTTGATTATACAATTGTATCAAAAATCTCAAGGCACAGCGGCGGTAGGTACGGTGGGAACGGCAGCGACCAATACCACGCCTGCTTTAACGGGTAACCCCTATGCGGATGCGTATCGTACAGGGCAAATCAATGCGGGAAGCGGTTTTGCCAACCCCTATGGAGGCAATCCCCTGGCAACCGCTCAAGCCCAAGGCTTATCTATCGACACGTTAAACCCCAATGGTACGGCATCCATGATGCAAATGACGGAACAGGGTGCGGGCATTATGGCCACCATTATGCTACAGTCCACCACCACCGACCCTAAAAATGCAGCGATTCTGTACCAAAAGCTTCTGCCTTATGCCAGTCAGTATGCGGTAGTCGCGCAAGCCATTCAACAAGTGGGGCCTGCTTTAAATCAGGTCATACAAGCGCAGCAAATGGCTCAGCAACAAGCCACTTTTCAAGCGGCTCAAGCGGCTGCCCAAAAAGCACAAACTACCACCAAGGCTTAACGTTCACTCTTTTTCAAAAAATCACCCGATGTCTTTAAGAAGTGGCGTGGGGTGATTTTGCTCATCGACCCATACAATGGTGGGGATGTAAGATTGAGCCTCTTCGCTAGAAAACTGTGCAAACGCGCAGATAATCACCAAATCCCCCGCTTGGGCCAAACGCGCGGCGGCACCGTTAATCCCGATAATGCCTGAACCTCTAGGCCCTGCAATGGCGTACGTGGTAAAACGATTCCCATTGTGAATGTTGAGAACATCCACTTGTTCAAAAGGTAGAATCCCTGCCGCTTCTAATAAGGCTTCATCCACGGTAATGGACCCTTCATAGTGAAGGTCCGTCTGCGTAATGGTGGCTCGGTGAATTTTCGCCTTCAGTAAGGTCAGGTACATGGCTTTTTCCTCTTACATCAACCTGATCAGGTATTTTGGATTACTCTAGCATAAAGATGGGTGGGGCGCTAGGGGCCTTTGCTTCATCAAAAACACTTTTAGACAAGGTAGCCTTCCTTAAGTAAAGCCCGCTGAATGTTTTCAGGCACACGACGATAAGGTTTAAAGCTCGCGTCACAGACCACGCACACGGTGGTGGACTCATAAATTAAGGTGTCTGACCCATCGGCCTCAATTCTGTAAATCGGTTGAGAAAAAATCAAGCGTGGCCCTTTGATTTCAACGGTGCTACGAATTTCAAGGGTATCTCTCAATTTGGCGGGTTTCCGAAAACGACACTGTTGTTCACAAACAGGATACACCACCCCTTCATGAGGCATTTGTAAATCGAGTCCCGCGTTTACCATCACGGCGTCTCGGGCTTGTTCTAACCACTTTAGGTAGTTCCCATGCCACATCACCCCGTAGCAGTCCGTGTCATATATATGGACTTTAAATTGAAGCACTGAATTCATAAGGCAGACGCATCCTTTTGGGCTTGACGTTTTAATTTACGCTTGGCATAAGGCGTTAATTTTTTAGTCGTGGGTTCGGGCAGGGCATTTTCTTCAGCTAAAAAATCATCCAGTCCTTTTAAGACCAAGCATTTTTCGCTTAAGCGTACTTCTTTCACAAAGTGAGATTCAAAGGGGATTAAAGTGATTTTTTGAGACTGAAGCATGGTCAATTCAATAAAATTTTGATCCCCCGCATGGGTGGCACTCACAATGGCGGTGACCACGGCAAGCGGAGTAGGATTTGCTTCAGTACTCACGTTTAAACCCACCAGTTCAAAGGTGCGAAAGGTAAAGGCTTCAGTAATGGGAGGAAGCATGGCTTTTTCGATATAAAGCTTAGCCGCCACCCATGCGTTAACCGCTTCAGGACTTTGCCATTCTAAAACGTCTAAAGTCACTTTGAAATCTTCAAACACATCGGCCGATTTGAGCGTAATCCACTGAGGGATGAGTTTTCGATTCGACTTCCCTTCGGCAGGAAGAATCCACAAACGCTCGGTACGGGTCAACCAATCAGGCTGAGCATCCGTCGTTCGCACTTTCACGGCCTGACTCACCCCCACGGCCCCTACGACTTCCCCGACTTCCACCCAATTTTGAGCCTCTGACGGAAAGCGTGAAGGCTCCCCTTGCGTGTTCCGTTCACTATTCATTAAATCTGTTTCCTTTTTTAAGGCTTCTTAAGCTAAAATGGCGGTAATGATACCGTCTTTGACCAAGATTTCAGCCCCGCGTAAGCGGTCGTAAATATTCTCCCCGACGTGAAGGGTCACCGTATCTTGCACATCGCCTGTGGTCACATAGCTGCCATTCGCGGTTTTGGCTAAAATGTCTTGACGCCTTAAAATATCTTGTTTCGCATTCAGCAGGGTCATCATTTGCCCATCAAACTGTTCTTGTAAATGCGCTTGGGCCATTTGTTGATCTTCTGGCGCTAAGTTAGACGCGTCTAATTCATGCAGTCGAGCTTGCACCGCTTCTCTCAATTGCTGAATTTTCGCATCCACCGCCGCGAGTTCGCTTTCATCTTCTTGGCGTGCTTTTTGACGAAAGGCGTCGGTAATCATGGTTTTAACCGCAATGTCTCGTTCTACGGTGATTTGTTCTTTTGAGGTGAGGGCTTGCATAGAATTTCCTTTTTGGCTTAAAGCGGGGAGATAAACGCAGGGGGCTGTGAACGAACCGTGGTATCAAAGTCTTGAGTGAAATGATAAGGAGGATAAAAGACCCCTTTTTCAGTGATAATCCCTGTAATCAGTGCCGCAGGGGTGACATCAAAACCAGGGTTAAACACCTTAACGCCTTTCGGAGCCGTCCACGTTTCTCCGATTTTGGTCACTTCAGACCCACAGCGCTCTTCAATCGGAATCAAATGTCCATCGGCCAAAC
>JBIJBR010000222.1:0-3004 GCA_044345135.1 Vampirovibrionales bacterium | reverse complement strand
GGGCGTCACTTTTTTTACGGTCTTACGTGCAGGGGTCGTTTTAGACGACGACGTCTCCGTTTTTTTGGGGTCAGGGGTCGTCGTACTTTTGGCTTTGGGCATGGGGTCACCGCATCCTGATGCTTGAGTTTCGTTGGACACCCTGCTTAGGTGTCACGTCCACTCGGCTAATATAAAGGGTAAACTCCTTTTAGTTTACCATAAAATCCACTAAACTCCGCAAACCTTTGGGAATGGCAAGGCTTTTCTCCTCTGTATTTAGACAAGTCTGGACAATCGTTTGTGCCAAAAAGGTTTTATCTAAGCGGTCTAAGCCTTGTGCCAGCCAAAAACGTTCGTAGACTTGTAAGCGGTTATAAGACGACATTTTATAGTCTCTACACCACGCTTGAAAATGCTCAAGCGTGACAGGCGGAAATCCTATTCGTACTTGGTTAATCGCCTTTATAAAAAGGGGCAATTCATAACAATCTTCAATAGAGCCTTCTGGAATAAGGTAGTAAGTATCGCTCGACTGTAATTGTTTTTCTAAAGGGGCAATCACATCCTGCGCATCCGCATCTAGGACCAAACGAAAGCGGCCCTTAAACCAAGGACGCATCCGCTGATAATGACTCAGCATGGCGGTTTTCCCTCCACAGCCTTGTACCTGAATCCCTTCTGTATTGACGCGCCCTTTAAGTAGCGCGGGCAATAAGACTTCTTCCGTCATCCCTTCTACCAAAACGATGGTATGGACGGGGTGAAAGCCTGTTTGTAGGCTCTCCCAATCCTGACTTAATTGCTGGAAGGACGCTAAAGTTCGGCACGCCTTCTGGGAGGAATAGGCCTCAAAATAAAGGGCCGTCTGAGTCAAGACCCAAGGCACTTCTTTAAATTGAGGATTGTAAAAGCGGGCATACAAAGTAGCTTCGCTCCACAAATAATGAGCGATCCGTCCCCATTGCGGCGTAATCCCCATGTGTACACTATAGACAAAGGCTGAAAAATCAGAGGGAGAGGCCTCTTGATTCACGCTTGGCTCCTCTACAGGTTCAAAGTAGGAGTCTCCGCAGTCTAAAACGTCCCATAAAGCGTTTAAGTGAGTGACCCCATCGGGGTGTTGAAGCATCGCATCACTAAAGCCCAAGGTGGATTGCATCCAGTAGCCTTGCATAAAAGAGTTATTCCAATGGCGGAAACGATACGCTTGAAGCAGGAGGCTCCAGTTCTGGCAAGTGACGTCTACTTGAGGGTCTTTCAGGGCAGGCAGACTGCCTTTAATCAGGGCATGCAGGGTGTAATGCATCCATAAGACAGGCCATTCTTTGAGTGAAGCACGGTCTTGCTTGTGATGCTCACTGGGTTGATATTGCTTCAATAAAAGCGGCCGTACAATGGTTTCATCCCAATGTTGAGGGGATTTTAAACGCAGGGCGTGATCAAGGAGGTGAATTAATTGTCTCACCGTTAAAGGTCGAAACGAAAAAGCATGAGACCCCGTGAGCTTGGGATGATGAAATGAAAAAATATCGTGGGGCGGAATTTCAAAAGATGGTGGCAAGGATTTAATTCATTATGGGAGTCATGGATAACAGGGATAAAAGGAAAGAGCAAGTGCCTTTCGTTTAAAGCAAAAGCCTAATAAATAGAAGAGAAGGAGGGTTCCACGAGGGAGGCTCCTTCTCTTGAATAGGGCTATTTCTTTTTCTTTTTATGGTTTTGAGCCGTTCGCTTTTTAGGCTTGACACCACTTTGTTTATTCAGTGCATGCCGTTTACGCTTAATGATTTCATCAAGATTTTCAAAGGAGGCGGAAGGCTCTTCCCCTTCGGCGGGATCTTCTTCAGAAGTGTCCACGTCATCCTCCGTGGCTTGCTCGGTGGGGATCAAGGCTTCGATAGCATCTGTCAAGATCGGCGCTGCTTGAGGAGCACTGGCTTCAGCCACAACCCCTTCGGCCACTTCCACCAATTGATGCAAGAAGTCCTGATCTCCTTCAAAGTCAAAGGGTAAAGGCACTTCTGGAATACCCAGCTGTTCCAACGCCGAATGATTCAAGGCATTTTGCACATCATCATTCATGACTTTATCCACAGGCGTCATTCGAGACAAGTCCAACAAAAATCGCTGAGACGCCGTTTTCTTTTTAATCGGATCTTCCGCATGACGAAGGGCTTCCACAAAGGGGAGCACCACGTCTTGAAGCAAGTGACTTTTGTCTGACCCACTCACCGAAGCGTTGAGGGGAGTCGGACTCGCGTCTACACGTTGCTGTAATTGTTCGGCCAGTAGACCTAAGATCACGGGCTTGGCCACGGTATCCACAACGGCCAGAGCCTCTTGCGTTTTAACGTCTAAAGTAGACGGCGCTTCACGGTGAGACACGGGGGGCGTTAAAATAACGGGGGCGGGCACGTCGAGTTCTTCATCAAGGTCTTCTGCTCCCGCATCCAAGTCTTCATCGAGTTCCAAAGACTCTTCTTCAACCCCATTTTCTCCTGCTTGACGGCGCGCTTGACGTTCTGCACGTTCAAGATCTCGTTGCAAAAAGCTATACAACAAGGTCATAAAATTGGTACTTTTGGCATTGAAGCGCATGAGGATTTGATGCACCGCACGTGGAGGATATCCCAACGGCAAGGTTTTGGAGAATAGCGCATTTAAAGTCGCTAAACTTTCTTCCCCCATAAGTTCTGCATAGTCAAGTTCTATCTGCGAGGGTTCGACGAAACCTTTAACAAACAAGGCATCCCCTGCCTGTAAAGTGGGCTTATCCTCTTTTTTAGGACGTCGATTCTCTCGGCCTTCCCCACGATTTTCACTACGGCGTTCGGTACTGGGTTTAATGGCACTTTGATCAACTTTTTCTGTTTTTTCACTGCCTTTTTCCACACGTTCGGCGCCTTTAGCGCCTCGTTCAAAGGAGCTTTCTTCTCGTTTAGCGATGGTTTTGTCTTCTTTGGGTCTGTTCGACGAGCGGTCTTTATCTCCACGTTCAGGGCGGTCACCACGGTCGTGTTTT
>JBIJBR010000135.1:0-5087 GCA_044345135.1 Vampirovibrionales bacterium | reverse complement strand
TTATCCTTCCGAACAAGCTCGTCCTATGTCTGAGTTACGCCCTAGTCATAATGTGCGTCCCTTGCATGGCAATACGGCTTTTTTTAGTCAAGTCATTGTGATTGAGCCTCGTTCTTTTGAAGATGCTTTGGATGTGGTCTCTCATTTAAAAGCACGTAAGGCGGCGATTCTAAATCTACATTTGTTGGATACGAATCAGTCTCAACGCGTAGTTGATTTTCTTTCTGGGGCGACACACGCCATTGAAGGGCATCAGCAACGAATTGGTGAAGGGGTCTTTATTTTTACCCCTAATAATGTTTCTATTGCCTCTGAATTAGGTGAAGAAGTGTCCGACGGATTGAGCTTGTCTCAGGCTTACTGGAACTAAGGGTTTAAAGTCTTTTGCCTAGCGCATTATATTAAAACGCGTCTCTTATGTGAGTGACGCGTTTTTGTGTGAAGAAGCCTTTTTCCTGAAAAGTGTGTGTCACGAAGGAGCGTGGGGGAGGGGGATCCCTCGGGAAAGGGGGTCTACTTTTTGATCCAATTTCATTTGTACTTCATGTAATAATTGTCGTTCTTCTTGCATCAACGTTTGTAAGCCTTCGATTTGCTTGATGAGGGCTTGTCGTTTGGGAGATTTAAGGTCATGCAAAAGCACTTGGTCTTTCATGATTTTGCTTAAAGCGGTATTACTTTGCGTTAAAATTCGCGTTAGGTCTTTTGTCTTTGTCGAAAAATGTGCTTGTAGAGTAGGGAGTCTTGTTTGTAAAGCTTGGGCTTCACGATTGAGTGCTTCTATTTGTTTTAAGCGCAAGAAAAGATCATCTCGATGGGGACCCACAGGAATGGTATTAAGTGCATTGCCTAGGCTATTTGCTCCTTGTCTGAGGGTATTGGCCACTTTAATTTGGTAAGACCACATCAGTTTTTGACGAAAAGGTTGTATGACTTTTTGTTGATGGGGAGAGGTATTATTCATGGCGTCTGAATGGAGGAAACTTTGGCTGAATTCGAGACTTTTGGCACCTCCTAAACCCGCTGCGACAATTAAGGCTTCTGCATCCGAAGGAATTTTGAGGGAGGGGTTTTCTAGGGTATAGTCAATTTCAATTGAATTTTTATCTGCGTTGAGATGTACGGCTTTGACATAGCCTACAGGGACACCCATAAATAAAACGGGGGAGCCTTCGCTTAAGGAATACGCATCTTCCACGTTGAGGCGAATATTCTGGGTCGGTTGTGGCACAAAGGGAAGGGCTTTAAAATCCATGGCAAGGATGCTTCCCAGAAGGCCGAGTCCCAAGACGAACCACAAGACGAAATCTGAACAAAGACAGAGGGGATACCGTAAATACTTAAAACAAGAAGCGAGCGTCATTATAATGTATTTTTCCCTGCGTCATGACTTGACGATTATTTTCAATATGCTTATGCTAACATGGAAATACTAAAATAGGTGTGTCCTTTCATATGAACGTGCTTACACGTGTTTGTTGCGTCTTCTTTCGGCGAACCGCGTCTTTCAGTCCCGTCCCTTATCCCTTTGGGGCATCTGGGATGACTTGGCAAAAGGTACTCAGGCATAGCTTTATTTTGTGGGTACTCTGGCTGGGAATTGCTGCTTTACATGGGGAGTCATACGTTGAACGCCTGTCGGTGCAAGGCGCTTGGACCTTCGGGTTACTGTTGCGTGTCTTGGGGGCAGCCTTTTGGGAAGAAGCCTTGTTTCGAGGCTTACTCTTCCCCGCTTTTTCTAGAGTTCTGCCCTTGGGCTTGGCCTTAGGCTTGCAGGCGTTTCTTTTTGCGGGTTTGCATGATTGGAATGGAGCGTCTTTGATGTTTCAGTGGGCTTTTTTTGCGGGCTTATATTTAGGGTTCTTGGCGTTTAGGCAAGGCTCTTGGGGATTAGGGATGTGTTGTCATGCGGTGATGAACGTGCTGAGCTTAGTTTCTTAGTGGGGACTTGGTGTCTATAGGTGTTTAGAAGGATGGATATTTTTGAATAGGAGGGGTCACAAAAGCCTTGTCTCCGACTTGATAGCGCAAGCAAACGCGGTCTTGATCAATAGGCTGAATTTTAATTTGTCGATAGGGGGCTTGCACGTCGAGAGGTGCTTGAGGGTCTTTCAGGGAAGGGAGGCTTTCAAGGGGAGACCCATCTCGCTCCAAAGCCGTTAAGGGGAGGGTTAAGCAGAGAACGCCACGATAACTTAAACTCAAGTGAGTCGGTGGCTGAAGAATGGCTCCACTGGTGTTGATTTGTAGACCGTAGCTGTGGACTAAATACACGCCCGCATACAGAATGGCTCCTTCTGGGCTGACTAATGCTGTTTCTAGACGAAGTAAGGGTTCAGGAGAGGCAGGGTAGTCTCGTGGACCCACTTGCATAATGACCTCGTCAGGGACTTTGGGAGCAGGGGCTTCGCGTTTACCAAAAACCTTTCCTGCTAGTCCTTTTTGAAGGGGAGGCAAAGGGACAGGTCTATTTTTTAGGTGACCAGGGGGGCCAAAATAGGGGTCAGTTTCCTTAGGGGCCGTTTTTTCTAAATTGGGGACAATATTGTAGGTGCTATAAGGGTCATTTCCCCAACGGGTTTCATCATATTGAGCTTCATCCATGGCGTAAACGGTGGAGCAATGTCCAGCACAACATAATACAAGGATCAAAATTAAGCGGATTAGTTGCATGTTTTTTGTCCTTCAGTGCATTAGTGGGACTTCATCCTTAATGAAGTAAAGAAAAAATGACATTGGTATACATGAAAGCCACCCATAAGCTTCCTAAAAACGGGAGGCTCATCGCGATGCAAAGCTGCTCACTGCTCCAGTTAAAACTTAAGGCCACCGACTTTAAAAATAGAAAACTCGTCCAAGCCCATAGTACGGCATAAGCGGTATACCCTAATAGCGGTGTACTTTCTTTCAGTAGACTCACCACAGGTAAAAGTACCCAAGGTAAGGCACTGGCACCTGTTAAAGTCAGGACTAAGCCATAACGATTTTCTTGAGTGAAGACATAATGGGCATATGCAATACCCCCTGCCAAAACCAACCAAAACACAACGTGAGTCAGGCCTTGCATCACCAGTGAAAAGGGACTTGTTAAGGCGCTGTTTTTAAACACGATATTACAGAATACTTGCAATAAAATCACGCCGAGTGTCATTAACGTTTGTTGACGCAGTAGCGGTGTGTCAATCAGGGAAGGGTCTCCGTAGGCGTCTCTCAGTTTACTTAACGTATGAAGGGGAGCGACGCAGATGCCTTGTAAAATTTCATGCCATTCTAAAGCCAATGGCGGATCTACTCGCAATTGAACGTCTCGATGGGGTCGTTGCATCGGGAGGGCGGTTTCTACATTCATGATAAAAGCTCCCTTTTATTGAAATAACCATAAGGGTTGATTCGGGTAACGCGCCGTTAGGGGCAAGTGTTGATCGTTCTGAATCTGAGGGTTAAGCAAGTGAACGAGGCTTTTTAAATCTAAGCGTTGGGAGGCTTCTCCCAAGGGTAAATGCAAGAAATCACGGAGAAAATCATTCTCTACTTCGTAGGGGGCCAAATCCATTTCCGTGGAGGAGTCCAAACGAAAGCGTTCATTGACTAAGCCTTGTAACACGGTTTTTGCATAATAGGCGTCCCCAATTTCATCCACTAAACCTGCGTTTAAGGCTTGATTTCCTGTGAGAATCCGACCATCGGCAATGGCCGTGATACGGGCTTGACGCTTGGCTTTTTCATCTGCTGTATTGAGAGTTCTTAAACGTCCTTCTAAGACAGTGGCTAAGAAATCTCGATAACTATCATCAATGATCCTTTGTAGTAAAGCCAGTTCGGCACTACTGGTTTTACGATAAGGGTTTAATAAATCTTTGAAGCGCCCACTTTTAATGGTAATGGATTTGACCCCCAGTTTACGTTCCATGAGATCTTGTAGGTTCATGCTTTGCATGATAACGCCAATGGATCCTGTAAGCGTGCCTTTATTACTGACAATGCGGTCAGTGGCACAGGCCGCATAATAGCCCCCACTGGCCGCGACATCTAAAAAGCTTGCGACAATGGGCTTATTGGCACGGACGCGTTTGATTGCCGCATTGAGTTCTTGGCTCATGCCCACCGTGCCACCAGGGCTATTGATCATGAGTAAAACGCCTTTGATTCGATCATCCATGGCTGCGAGATCAAGGGCTTCTCTTACGGCAATGGCCCCATTATGGTCGCTCATAAAGCCCCCACTGTCTGGCGTGCTTTGAATTTCGCCTTCAAGCTTAATTAGGGCCAAGTGTTCTCCCGTTACTTTTTTGGGGAAGGCCTTTAGGTTGTTTGGAAAATAATTTTGGGAAATATCGGTGATCGCCTCTGTGTCCGAGGGATGAATCGATTTAAGGACTAAGCTCAGGCTCCCCAGAATCAAGGTGACAGTAATTAAACCGAATAAAACCCAAGAAAAGGTTTTTGAATTTTGAAGTTCGAGCGCCATCATACCCAACTCTCTTTCTCTCTTTTTTAAAGTAGTTTGTGAATACGCATCTATCAAGCAGATACTTCTAAAATAGCATATTTTTTAGGATTGTGGCATTTTTTAAGCCTGTGTTTATCAAGAAACTTTGTTTCCATGTAACAAAATATATCAAATCCACAATTCGGATGTTAAGGAATACTTTATTAAAGCATAAATCATCACTTCTCTGTAGAAGCTTGGTTTTATCAATCACTCAATAAGCTGAACGCTTTGGCGAAAGGAACAAATGATGATGTCTACGACAGAAACAAATACGCCTACGATGCCAGACGCTTATTTTGATCACGTGATCCACACGCCAGACTGGCCTATGAAATTACAAAAGGCGAGTCAACGTCTTGCTTTTTTCAGTGTGAATTACTTGATTAGTTTGAGTATTTTGGTGCTGACTTTTTCATTATCACAGAATTATATTGCACCTTTGTTGAGTACCCTTTTACCCATCAGTCATACCACTTTACCAAAAGCCATTATGATTTTAACCGTCATGTATTGGTTACCGATTTGGATAGATGTGGTTAAACGATGGAGGCGAAATACCTTTTAAACCGAGATGAACAACACGATCAAACAAGAA
>JBIJBR010000106.1:0-5759 GCA_044345135.1 Vampirovibrionales bacterium | reverse complement strand
TTATTCTTCCATGATGGGACTTTACCAATTTGGTACCCCACAAAGCAACTACATGACCAGCAATAAACCTGGTGCTTATGATATGGTTCAAAGCAACTATGGTGCTTCTACACCTTCTTACGGATCGAATTACGGATCCAACTACGACTATTCGCAACCGAATCCTTATTATGAAGCGAATGTGACGAACTATCCTTCTTATAATGCACCCGCTTACCCGCCCAGCACCTATACACCAGCTTACGATGTTCAGATGGATTACCCACCTGTATATGACCATCCTGGTTTCCAAGCGCCTTACATTTCTATTCCAACGGCGCCTCCTTTGTATATGCCAAGCAACCCCATGGCTCCTAAGCCTTATGACATTCCACCTCCTCCACAGGTTGGACCTGCTCCTGTGGCGACCCCTTTGGCTTATGCACCTAAAATCGCCAAGCCTTTGGATTTTGGCTATCCACCACCTGTACAACAGGCTCCTTACGTCAATACACCTTATGCCCCTTATGCGCCTAGTCGCCCAGGGACACCAAGCTACCCACCACAACCGCCCATTTACTTCCAGCAACAATCTGCGCCTACGTATTATCCACCAGCGAAACAACCTAATTTCCCTGCTTATGTGGCTCAAAAACAGTATAACGTACCTTACCAAAGCCCCATGCCTAATTACGGACAATCTTATAACTTCGGTGCTTACCAAGCGCCTCAGTATAATCAACAGCCACAATATACCGCGGCTAAACCTTACTAAATTCAAGGACTCGCTAAGGGAAGCATCCCTTCCCTTAGTGCCCCTTATTTCAACCACTTGGAGTTTATCGTGATGACAATGCAACCACTTTCGAATCCTTCTTACAACACTCAGTATAGCCAAGCCGCGGTTTACTCAGGTAATCCTCAAGTGTACATGCCTCAAACCGCTGTACCTAATACAGGGTATAATATTCAAGGGAGATATCCTTCTCCTGCGCCTGCGTATAATACCCCACAAAATCAAGGCTTTTTTGGTACGGGTCTTCGTTTTCCACCATTCCCACCCTTTCGTTTCCCACCCTTCCCTAAATTTCCACCCTTCCCTTGGGGACGCAACCCTTACCCCGGTCCCAACCCTTACCCCGGTCCTGGTCCAGGCCCCATGCCTAATGGTGGCCTAGCGATTCCTGATGGCACACGCCCTGTGGAACAGGACTATCGTGGACTGACGACGGACCAACGCGTCAATACCACTGGTTTGCAACCTACTGAATTGGGTGCCTTACACGTCGGTGGCCGCGGATTGGCCTTTACGGGTAGCCGTGAAGGGATTTACCAAAGTTACTGGACAGTACTTGAAAAAGTTAAGCGTGGTGAAACGGTTTCTGAACGAGACAAAGCTGCTGTTTTGGCTGCTGAACAGTCAGACATCGCCAATAACTTGCCTTCAGGCATGTCCTTTGAACGTCAATACCTACAAACCTTAACCAAATTGACAGGGTCTCAAAACTTCGTTAATATGATGAATAATGCGCCGATTATTCGCGATACAGGTAAGCGTTTGCAAGTGCCTGCGGATATGAATCCCGCCTCTCAAGAATTTGTCGATTTCCAAAAAAGTATTGGAAACAATAACGCCAATTTAGGGTCTTTGATGATTCTCACCCAATGGAACCATGACACGTTGGATAACGGTAAAATTGATGGTTCCGTGAACCTTCATGAACTTGCCTCTCAACAAGTGGGAACCGCCTTGGTGGATAGCCCCGATGCCAATCCTTATATTCAAGCCTTGGCTGAAAATGAGCTGGCCGATCGTTCGTTTAATAACAGTGGCGCCAAATTTTTTGGACAAGCCTTCGCCAATGCGTATGGAACAGGTGCCGCACCTGTGACCTTACAGATGATTCAAAACGACACCGCGGTTCAAGCGCAACAACAAGGCATTTCCATGAATACCGTGAAACAAGTGACAGCCGCGACGGTGCAAAACTTTGTAACGGGTACTAAAAATGGCTTAAGCCAAGGACTCCGTTCTGCAATGAGTATGGTGAAAGATCACCCTATTATTGCAGGCGCCAATATGGCGGGTATTGCAATGACGGCAGGGGTTTGCCCTTACCTCAGTGGATTAACCGCTAATATTAGTTCGGCAGGCGGGACGCAAAATATTTCTAACAACAGCGGCCTGACCTACGTTTCTTAACGCTTATACCTACAGAATAAACCCCCTTTGGTTAACGCCAAAGGGGGTTTTGGGTTTTAATAGCGTGTTTTAAAAAATAGAATTCCTCATCATCATACAGAAAGCCTAAGCCCTAGAGTCCTTGCTTCGTTTTGGGCGGGTCGCTCGTCAGAGACCTTTTCGCGGAAAAAGGTCTCCAACACCTCTAAATCCGTTCAAGGAGAGGGGGAAAGAAGGAAATTGTTGCGGCTCTCCCTCTCTTCCCCCCTCCTTGAAAATCCTCCCCCCTTCTCATCCTTTTCGCTTGCTCCACTTGCTTACGTGGAACGGTTTCAAGCACTCAGTTTTTAGCTAAATATTCCAGAGTGCCGCTTGTCATCTCCGCTGGATGCGATAAAATAAATTGATACGGATGAGGTCCGGGTGGTTAGGGTGCCGTCTCGAAAGCGGTCGCCCCGTGAGGGGTTGCAGGTTCGAATCCTGTCTCATCCGTTTTGCTATTAAATTCCAACACACTCAATAACTACGTTTCGAGATAGGCCCCGCGTCTTTCAATAGGAAGCAACTGAACGTGGCCTCCCCATTGGTTTTGCCATGCGGTGAGGACGTTCTTCATTAGCTTGTCCTGTGACGCTTCAAAAATAACCAGGCACGTCGAACCACTGCCACTAATCACCACTCCGTAAGCCTCCGTATGGACATGCACATAAGCTCGAAAGGCTTCAAAGCCTTCAATCAAGGATTTTCGGTATGGTTCATGTATACAATCCGCTTGTAAAATGCGCTGTAATAAAGGGGCATCCGTATGTTCAATGGCGTACAATAACATCGTCGCGTGACGCAACGCACTCACCACGTCTGTTCTGGGATACACCAAGGGCAAGACCTGACGAGCGGCTTCCGTCAACAAAGCATCTTCAGGAATCCACACCGCCGTATGCCAAGTCGACGGCCATGACAACGCATAGACGGACGACTCATCCCCAAAGACACAGCCCCCTTTAAGTGCAGGAGAAACATTGTCAGGATGTCCCTCAAACGCAATGGCCAACGCCAAGATCTCCGCCTCACTTAAAGGAGAGCCTTCCAAATGGTTCGCTCCCAATAAAGCCGCCACCACCGCTGTTGCACTAGAACCCAAACCCCGTGCCACTGGGATATGAATCTCTACCGCGACCGCATAGGCAGGCAAGGGACGCTGAACCCTCTCATAATAAAAACGTAAGGCTTGAAAAAACACATTCGTCCCCACCGCATCCCAGCCCAATTTAGTGGCAATACTAAATTGAGACGTCGGTAAAGGTTTTAACGTAGGGGTTTCTCCCTCCGCTAAACGCTGAATCTCAAAACGATTCCACAAAGCCAGCGCCAAGCCAAACGTATCAAAACCCACCCCTAAATTTGCGGAGGTTGCAGGCACATGAACCGTACACGTTGAAACAAACGTTCCCTTAGTCATGAGATCTTCCTTCTGGCTTTAATGGAGAAGCTTCCGCGGCTAAAGGCTTAGATAAAATCAGCTGCAAGCTTGGTGAAGTCCCAAGGTAACGCTTCGCCACGCGTTGTACATCAGCAGGGGTAATCGACTTTAAACGCTTAGGGTAGGCTTCCAAATAGTTCAAAGGCAAGCCTTGAGTCAATAAACGCCCCGTAAAGGCCACCCATTGTTCAGGGGTATTTAACGCAATATCAAAGCGACCCAAACGTTTTAGCACCAAGGCATCTAAGTCTTTTTGACTTAAGGGTTCGCTCGCCAATTGCGTCAAAATCGACTGAAAAATGGCCTTCGTTTTTTCAAGATTTTCAGGTTTAACCCCCGCATACCAGGTCATCATACTACGGTTCATGGTGGTTTCCATGGTGGCGGTAACTTCGTAGGCCAAGCCTCTTTTTTCGCGCACTTCTTGAAAGAGTTGAGCACTCATACCTTGCCCTAAATAGGTTTGAATCAGTTGTAAAGTAGCAATATCTTCCGCCTGTACCGAAGGAAGCCTCCACCCCCACAAGAGCCAAGCCGTGCTTTGATCCGCTTTATCCACCTGTAAGGTCGTGGGAGTCGGTGAGCGCTTCTCTTGCCTGTTTAAAGACGGGGTTACGTTTTCAGGCAAAAGCGCCTGATGGCCTTCCAGTAGATTGGTCAGCGCCAAGCCGTCTTCTAACTGTTTTAAAGCCGTCGATGAACCGGCCATGACAACGGCCACAGGCGATTTTTTCCACACGTTTAACCATGTGGTTTTTAATTCTGCCCAAGTCATTCCTTTCAGTAAGGCCACCTCCTCGTCCAACTGAACACCCGCCCCCAACCCCTTAGCCAAGTAACGATTGGCATGGGCAAAAAGCAAGGCTTGGGGATTAGACGCTAACATGGCCACCGATTGAATCGCTTTGTCTTTCTCCGATTCAAACGCCTTTTCATCAAAATCCAGCGCATGCATTTCCTGTAAAACAACCCGTTGTGCCTGAATCAAAGCGGGAACTTGATCCGCCGTGGTTTCAAAATAGACTTGCACCCAATCTTCCTGAGAAGTATACTGCACGGAAACCCCTAAATCTTCCAAATAACTTTTAACCGTTCGAGAAGATTTTTGCGCCAGAGGGGCCTGCATCCATAAGTCACCCAAAACATCTAAGTGCTTTTTTAAACGTGGCGACAAAGCCGAAACAGGCCATTGCCAAGCCACGCCAATCAGTTCCGCATGCGGTAGTACTTTTTGATACCCTTGAAATGCACCGATTTGAATGGGCTGAGGGTCCTCTTTCAAAGCTTCGACAGGTGAAAACGTCGAAGTCACCGTAGACGACTTGGCTACAGCAGAGACTGATTTCAACAAGCTCGTTGCTACAGGTGGTAAAGGCTTTCCCTTCTCCGTTTCAGGCAACAGCAGAAAAGTGAGTGTTTTTTGCTTGAGACGTTCTTGCATCCCCCGTTGCGCAGCTTTAAGATCTGCTAAGGTTAAGGATTTCAACAAATCCAATTGTTGTTCCCATTCGTTTTGAGTCCCTTGCATCCATGCTTCACCCAAGCCTGACAAATAAGAGGCGGGCTGACTACGCTCCTGAGTAAAGCCCAAGCGTAAACCTGTCTTAGCGCGTTCTAGCTTTTCCTCAGTCAACCACGTTTCATCCGCTAAAATACTTTGAATACGCTGCGTGGTCAGCTCTAAATTGGGAAGCGCCGTCATGGCATATATATACGTAAAGCCTTCAAAGGCGTGCCGTGTCCAAGAAGCACCTACCGCGAAAGCAGGGTCCTTGGCCTGATGCAAAACCGCTTCATTTAAGGCACTTTCTTCCTGATTCGCCAGAAGATACAGGTAAATTTGAAACGCAAAACGCTCTTTCAAAGACGCAGAAACAGGCGGTTCCGGGAAGGCCCATAAAACTGTAGGCATCGGCACGGTCGAGGCGTAAATAGGGGTCACCTTAGGCGTCAAAGTCTGCCAATCAATACGCTGATGCAAAGGCGCAATAGTGCTTCCCATCGGAACAGGTGATTGCTTAAAAAAAGCATTCACCCCTTCAAGTACGGAAGCCTCCTCATCGGGACTGGCAATAAACAAAGTCGCCGATTTAGGGAAATAATAGTGCTGATAATACG
>JBIJBR010000031.1:0-10958 GCA_044345135.1 Vampirovibrionales bacterium | reverse complement strand
AAGGGTCATACGCGTTATAAGCACTGGGATTGCCCGAATAATAACCCGAATAATAGACAGACATCATCAACACGACCTTATTCAATCAAAATAGTAGGACAGTAAAATCGAAAACTAAAAAAGAAAAACAGAATAAACGACTGCTTCCGTCCGTTATTTAAAGCATGAATCACGAACTAATGACATAAAACCCGCTCCACGTTTTTTTGTGCGAAGAAATTTGCGACGAAATGTGTGCGAGCAATTAAAGCGCGTGACGTTTTAATAGTACCGCCATGCCCAGTCCCATACCGACACTCATACTGGCTAAGCCGTAAGGGTGTTGACTCGTGCCTTCTTGAAGTAAACGATGCGCCAACGTGCCGACGCTTCGTAAGGCCGTAGCCCCCATCGGAGAGCCCACCGCCAGTGCTCCGCCCCAGCGATTAATCCGCGAATCTGTTAAGGCCTCTTGCCCCAAGGCTCGGCACTGTAATACGTGAGCCGAGGCAAAGGTTTCATGATATTCAAAACAGGCCACGTCTTGAAGGGCTAAGCCATGACGTTGGGCCAATTGTTCTAAGGCCTTTAAACCGGCAAGGGGCATGTCTTCAGGAGCAGTGGCCAGAATCAGAAGATCTACGATTTCAATCGCAAAAGGGGAATCGGACTTTAAGGTAGCAAAGGCCTTCTTTTCGGTTGAAATTAGCATGCCCACCGCCCCATCCGCATAAGGCGCCACATGCGCGGGCGTATGTAGACCCCCTTCAAGGAGTGGGGACAGACGTTCAAGGTGCTTCATGCTTAAATAAGGACGTGCCACTTCATCATAATCCAGTAAAGGATTGCCTTGAAGATCACGCACGGGAACCGCTTCTTCAGCCCATTGAGTGACATATTGTGCATAACGCTGTTGAGCCATTAAAGTATAGGCATCTAAATCTGAACGATTTAAACCGGCTAAACGAGCAAGGCTTTCCGCGTGTTGCAACATGGAACGCCCCGCTGCCCGCTCTTGAAAATCAGGATGGGTAAAGCGCCAGCCAAAAGTGCTGTCCTGCCACGGGGCATCACGTTGAATGTGAGAAGGTAAACGAACCAAAGGCGAACGTGTCATTTGTTCAACGCCGCCTGCCCATAGGCTTTGATAACGCCCCGTTTTAAGTTGTAGATAGGCATAATCCAGCGCGTGGAGACTACTTCCACATAAGCTATTGAGCGTGACGGCAGGTGTTGTTTCAGGGAGTGTCGACAGCAGTACACTTAAGCGAGCAATATTACGAGCATCTTCCCCCGCTTGATTCGCACACCCCAAGACCACCGCTTCAGGTCTAGAATTCATCGGCTGATTCAAAAGCGAAGCGACCAAGTCGTCCGCCCTCACATCGCTTAAGCGTCCTTTATATTTTCCAAAATAGCTACGGTGATTTTGGTGCATCCAAATCGTTTTCATCAGTAGGAGTCTACTTTTCTATACAAGGATCTTTAATTCTAACAGTTTGTAACAATTTGTTTAAAACACCTTCAGTTTAATTCAAAATGGCCGACACTTCCACTAAGAAGGATCTCTATTTTAAATAATCATTTCAACAAGGGTGTTGTTGAATACCAAGCATTAAACCATATTAACTGACTTACTTTCTATCTATAGGACAATCGTATAGAATCATGATGATTAATCCAAGCCCTTATTGGGGGACGGGTGCCTTAGGCACGAGTACCCTTGATGCAGTACCTCATAGTGTGGTGTCTTTTATTCCCACACCGAGTCCCGCTGTGTATTACGAACCACTAACGCCTACTGCCATGAGTACTAATCCTTATGCTTATTGGGGGCCTATGGCATTTCAAGCCAATCCATTTTTTTGGAATATGGGTGGGGGCTATCTCAATGCCACGCCTTATTATGTCCCTTCATTTGTCCCTCAGACTTTGCCACTTGCCAGTGCGAATCAAACGCTTCATACAGACTCTGCTTCTGCTTCTACGTCTGCGTCTACAACATCATCAACGGTTTCAGCGCCTCCAAAAAAGACACGTGTTACCCTTATGGATATTGCGACCTTAGCTAAATCAGGGGTCAGTAATGAAACTTTACAGAAAGTTTCCAATGGCGTGATCGATATGGCCGCGGCCCAAGCCTCCGTCAGCACGTCTACAACACCAGCATCTGCAACCCCAGCATCTGCAACCCCAGCTCCTGCAACACCTGCTCCTGCAACACCTGCTCCTGCAACACCTGCTCCTGCAACACCCGCGCCTGCAACACCCGCGCCTGCAACACCCGCGCCTGCAACACCCGCGCCTGCAACACCCGCGCCTGCAACACCCGCGCCTGCAACACCCGCGCCTGCAACACCCGCGCCTGCAACACCTGCTCCTGCAACACCCGCGCCTGCAACGCCTGCTCCTGCAACACCCGCGCCTGCAACGCCCGCGCCTACAACACCAGCATCTGCAACGCCCACATCCGAGACCAAAGCCATTGATATCGCTTCAGAGATTGTGAGCAAAGGGGTGGGAGCGACCTTGAATTCTTATTTACCCAAAGCCGCAGATCCTTCTGCCAATATCCTGAGTACGATGACTCGTCAAGCAGCCCGTATTATGAAAGGGGATACCTCCGCTAAAATGACTGAAGAAATTAATGCGCCTGTCAATGAAGCGCTTTATAAGGACGCGGGTTTAAGCGCGGAAGAAGCTCAAAAAATAACAGCGGAGCGAAAAGATCAAGCGCAAAGAGCCACAGCCTTTGGCAATACGCCTTATGCTACAGTGAACTACAAAAAAAATGCCTTGATTGAAATGGCGCGTTATGATCGAGAAGGCGCTTTAAAATTACAAAATGATATGGTAGACATTGCCAAGAAAAAAGAAGAAGACAATAAAAAACAACTCGAAGAAGCCGCGAAGCGTGATGCAGAAAAAGCCAAAGCTGCTAAAGCTGAAGAGAAAAAAGCCTGATGTTTTTTAAACGTGCATGCTAAGCCTTTGATTTAAGCCTGTTTTTATGCCAAAATAAACCTATTGTTTTTCATTGAACGCAATTAAACGCAAAGGTTTATATCTGATATGATCAAAAGTATTCGTCATAAAAATATCCGTAATTTTTGCATTATTGCCCATATTGATCATGGTAAGTCTACCTTGGCGGATCGACTCCTTGAGTTTACCAATACGATTGAAAAACGTATTATGCAAGAACAAATACTGGATTCACTCGACTTGGAACGAGAACGAGGCATTACCATTAAATTAAATGCCGCACGTATGGAATACACTTACGACGATACCCTGTATGTCTTAAATTTGATTGATACCCCTGGCCATGTGGATTTCAGCTATGAGGTGTCTCGTTCTTTGGAAGCCTGTGAAGGCGCCTTGCTGGTGGTGGATGCGACTCAAGGGGTGGAAGCGCAAACCTTGGCCAATGTCTATATGGCCTTGGATGCGGATCTAGAAATTATTCCCGTCATTAATAAAATCGATTTGCCCAGTGCGGATGTCGAACGCGTGAAAAAAGAAATTGAAGACGTGATTGGCATTGACGCCAGTAACGCGATTTTATGTTCCGCCAAAGCAGGCATTGGTATTGAAGATGTCTTACGTGCCGTGGTTGAACGTGTTCCTGGGCCTGATGTTCAAGACGATAAACCCACAAGAGCTTTAGTTTTTGACAGTTATTTTGACAGCTACATGGGAATTATCGCCTATATTCGGGTCATTGATGGTGAAATTCGTAAAAGTGATACCATTCATTTTATGCAGAATGGCCGTCATTATGAAGTCACAGAACTCGGGACTTTGGTGCCTCCCCTTAAAATAAAACGAGACGTCCTTCATTCAGGGGAAGTCGGTTATGTGGCGGCTTCTATTAAAGAAATTGGGGCCTTGGTAGGCGATACCATCACCACGGAACGGGCCAAAGCGACAGAACCCTTAGAAGGCTATAAAGAAGCCATCCCCATGGTGTTTTGTGGGCTGTATCCCGCCAATAATGACGACTATGTGGAACTCAAAGAATCTTTAGCCAAACTTAAATTGAATGATTCATCTATCACCTTTGAACCTGAAACCAGTGAAGCCTTGGGTTTTGGGTTTCGTTGTGGGTTCTTGGGCTTATTGCATATGGAAATTATTCAAGAACGTATTGAGCGCGAATATAATATTGGGATGATTCGCACCGCACCTAGTGTAATTTACAAAGTACATACGCTAAAAGGTGAAATTTTAGAAGTGTCTAACCCTGCCGACATGCCTGATGCGGGTAAACGAGACTTCATTGAAGAACCGTATGTGAGTGTCAATATTATGTTGCCCCAAGAATTTGTCGGCACCATGATGGAGCTGGCGCAAGATCGTCGTGGTGACTTTAAGAATATGAATTACATTGACGAAAAACGGGTGAGCTTAGAATATGAGCTCCCTTTGGCTGAAATGGTGACCGATTTTTATGATCATCTTAAAAGTCGCTCCAAGGGCTATGCCTCTATGGATTATACGTTTTTAGAGTATCGGCGTTCAAAATTAGTGAAGATGGATGTCATGCTCGCGGGTGAAATTGTCGATGCCCTTAGTGTGATTATTCATGAAGACAAGGCCTATTATATGGGGCGTGCCTTAACTGAAAAACTCAAACAGCTCATTCCCAAACAAATGTTTGAAGTGCCCATTCAAGCCGCAATTGGTAGTCGTGTGATTGCCCGTACCAACATTAAAGCCATGCGTAAAAATGTCTTAGACAAATGTTATGGTGGGGACATTAGCCGTAAGCGTAAATTGCTTGAAAAACAAAAAGAAGGTAAAAAACGTATGAAGGCCGTCGGTCGCGTGGAAGTCCCACAAGAAGCCTTTGTGGCCGTGCTGAGTCTGGATGATGATTAGTCTAGGATCTTCATCCTCTCAAAATAGTTCCCTACTTAAAAAATAGCGCGATCTGGGCGAAGATGCCTCGCGTCATTCAAATAAATGTGTCTTAAACGCGATTGCGATACGTTTCCGTAAAATTGAATCAAAATACGAATGGCTTTTTGTGGTTGTCCCACAATATCTGGTTCAATGGCGGAAAATAGCGCGACGTGTTCCCAAGCCAATAAACGTCGAGCCGTTTTGGCAGGGCTTGCACTATGAATATCAGGCGTTAGCGTAAAGAAAACGCTAACAATATCTTCTGCTTGAATCTTATTCTCCGTCACCAAAGCCTCTAAGAGTCGAGAGACTTCAATATCCAAGATTTCAGCGTGGTCTTCAGGCAGGGTGGTAGCGCCTCTTACAGCGAGGAGTCTTGATTCAGGCATGGGAGATTTCTTTCGTATTTTTCTGTTCAACTTGAGTCTTGATATGATTTAAAACTTCATAATGAATGGCATGAATTAACAAATTTGACCACATCGTCCAATAGGCTTGAGGCCAAATATCGACCGTATACCATGTCGTCCCTTCAATTTTTGTTTTGCCATTTTTCAAAGGAGTCAATATAAATTGTCCTCGTTTAGATTGAAAATAATTGTCTAAGTGAGGCGGGTGAATATCGCCCCAAGGCGAAAGCTCTTTCATCGAAGGCGGTTGACTAGCGACATCAAACCCTAAATGATGTGGGGGATTCCAGTGGGTAATCGGCTCTACAAAAGGGCCTGTGGTAAATTGACAATATCGTATCGCGCCCACACCTTTCCCTTTAATAATCGCCCCTTTAGGGTGAGCAATCCCTGCCTTAAACCACCATACGCTGGGTTCTTTTAATTTGGGGAAGGCAATCACATTTTTCCACACCTCTTGAGCAGGCGCAGACACTTCAATGGATGTCGTGACGTGATGGAGGGGTAAAGGTAAGGGGTGTTTCTCTGCCAACATCAATAAAGGCAATACGAAAACAATACTGAAAAACATGTTTTTTATTTTATAATCCTGTGGCCGTATTGTTTTAAAAAATAAGTACGTGGCAGACGCCCCGATTAATGCCATTACAATCCCCAATGGAGCCGCCATAAGCAGGCAAAGTAAGCCTTCAAATTTAAAGAAAAGGAGTTCTAGTCCAATCAAAAGCAAAGTTAAAATCCCTAATAAAAGGCTAAAAGGCCAAGACGGACTTTGTTTGATCCCATAAAAAGCGACAGGAAAAACACCTGCTAAAAAAGGAAGCAAAACAAATAAAGCAGTACTATAAGGCGTTGGACTAAGAGAAAAATGATCTAAAACATATCTTGCTCCATAAATATTCAGAAAAAGAAGCACGACAATCGCCACGCTACTGAAAAAAATGGATCCTATGGCTCGTCGATATAGAATATTCGCTTGCTCGAATTCTTCTTCTATATGTTGTGCTAAAGAATCTTGTGGAAGCATCGTGACCTTCTTCGTTCATGGGCAATCTCTTGTTTAAATCTTTTTTGATTATACAATGAACAAACAGATCAGATAATGCGCAAATTTTGCTCGAAAAGGCGTGGTCAACTTCATGGTAGCTCCCGTTCATTTACTTATTGTGGATGATGATCCTGATATTTTGTCTTTGATGCAGATGGATTTTGAATTAATGGGCTTTATGGTCCATACGGCCAAAAATGGACTGGATGCCTTAAAAATTCTACAAGGCGATACCCCCTTAGATATTGCTTTGGTGGATGTCATGATGCCAAAACTCGATGGCTACACGCTTTGCAAACAAGTGCGAGACTTGTCGCATCGTGAAAGTTTACCTATTATTTTACTCACCGCTAAAAGCCAACTGGAAGATAAGGTGCGTGGTTTTCATGCGGGGGCGGATGATTACTTGGTCAAGCCGTTTGAACTTCAAGAACTCATGGTACGTATGCGCGCGTTATTTCGCCGTTCAGGCAAGCTTGCCGACTTACAAGGTAAGCCTGCCACCAACACGACTGATGCCAAATCTAGTGAAACAAGCACGACCCCCACCAAAACGGAACGCTTGGCGATAGGAACATTGCGTTTACTGCCGACGTCTTTAGAAGTGCTCATTGAAGGGCAATTGATTCGCTTAACCCCCACAGAGTTTGAAATTCTGTATTGCTTGGTGCAACATGCCAATGAAGCCGTTGCGTTAACGACTTTATTGCAAGAAGTCTGGGGTTATGAAGCCAGTGATGATGTCCGTATTGTGCGGGTGCATGTGGGGAGTTTGCGTCAAAAAATCGAGGCAGACCCTAAGGTGCCTCGACTCATTCAGACGATTAACCATGTCGGCTACCGCCTGAGTGTAGAGGTCGCTGAGGAATAGGCCGTTTTTAATGTTTTAAGTACCGAGGGAATACGTCAGCATGTCATGGTCTTTTTTAAAATCCAAGCCATGGGGTTTACGCCGTAAAACCACGGGATTTCGATTCTATCAGCAAATTATCATCTTGGTTTTACTGATTGTGACGATCCCTTTAGGGGGCTTAAGTATTTGGTTGTATGACATTAACGACAGTGCCCTGCGTAAGCAAATTGCGGGAACCGAAGAAGACGTCCTGCGTGCAACGCTCAAAAATACGTGGCAGGAAATCGCCTTTCGACAAGAAGAAGCCACATTACTCCTTAATTGGTTTCATCGCGATTTAATGATGAAGGATCTCGACCGTGCGGTGACCAGCCATATTTTGAACATGGATCCTTCCCTTCAGTTTGTAGGCATTTGTGAGCAAAGTAAACCGTCCTTACGGCAGTGGTCTAGCCGATTAAGCCCGCCGCCTCAAATCCGTCAGCATCTCACGGCATGGGCGTGTGAAGGGCAAGTCCCTAAGGGCTTGCCCCAGCATCGTATGATTCCACGCTGGGGGAGTGCTTCCGAAAAGCCACAGTGGCTACGAAGTGTCTATTCACTAGGGGATTCCCGTCAAATGGTTCAAGTGCATGCCCTAACACAGTTAGACGCCTTATGGTCGGATTTACTGCACTTACAACGGGCGGGAGTCTGGCTGGCCTTACCCCAAGCGAATGCTAAGGCTTCTATAGGAACGGTTTTTTATCTACAAGAAAGCTCGAATGGGGGAATAAGCTTTAAAAAAGCGGAGCCCCCATTATTGGTGATGCAGACCTTAAAACGTGAACGCGCCAAAATACCGACGACTCAACAGAACTTAAGCTGGACGGGAATCAAGCATGAAAATCGAGATTATCTTTTAGCAGAAATGAAGCCCTTAGGTGCTTGGTTAGTGGTGTCGCCAGACTGGCATGAAAATCGACATTTTATTAAGCAAGCGCGTCTAAAAACATTCGCGGTGATTGGATTTAGCCTACTACTGAGTGTGCTGATTGGTACGGGTTACGTCTTGGGGATTGTCCGTAATTTTCGGCAATTGATTAAAGGCATTAAAGCCATGGGAGAAGGCAGTTATGGGCGCCAAATCCGTTTGATTACCAATTGGGTGACGCCTTTTGAAATTCGATACCTCACCGCTGAAGTGAACCGTATGAGTCGCCAGCTTGAAAAGCAGGTCACCACCATTCAAAACGCCAACCAACAACTGGCCAAGTTAGACGAACTCAAATCGACTTTAATTGACACGGTGAGCCATGAATTACGAACGCCTTTAATGAACATTCAAGGCTATACGAATCGTTTACTCAAGCATCGAGATCACTTGAGTGATGAGCAAGAACAGCAGGCCCTAAGCATTATTAAACAACAATGTAAGCGGCTTAATCGCTTGGTTGAAGATTTATTGGTTATTCCCGACTTAGAAAATCACCAGCTCCGTGTCTATTGTGAACCGCATAGCCTCGCTCGTCTTTGGAAGCGCCTGCTTCCGTTATTGTCAGAATCCGTTCAAAATGCTTTAGTAGTTGAATTTCCTTCTTCTGAACATTTAGAAGAAACGATCATTTCAGTCGAAGAAGATCGCTGGCAACAAGTCTTGGTCAATTTGCTTGAAAATGCCGCCAAGTATCGTCGTTCTGAAGAAGATTCGATTACCCTTCGCCTGCATGAAACGGTGGACTTGGTTCAAATTGAAATTTCGAATCCCAGTGACCCCATTACAGAAGAACAATTGACTCAATTATTTGACAAATTTCATCGCTTAGATGATGGACTCACTCGCCGCACCCGTGGCAGTGGTCTGGGACTTTTCATTGCCAAAGCCTTGACGGAAGCCATGGGAGGCGACTTACGCTTAAGGTATGAAGCCCCCTATTTTAGCGCACGGCTGTCTTTTCCACGACAAGTGAAATCAAGCTCGCCAGAACTTTAAAAATGAAGCTTGCCTAAGTAGCCTGCCAATTCGACATAGGCTTTACCTGTGACGTTTTTTTTATCCTGTTGTCCTGAAACCATAGTCGCCCCTTCCCAATAGCTTAAGGCTTTTTGATTGGGAAAGTACAATTCTTGATTCACTAAACGAGGCGTCAACACCAAAGTCAGTTTTAATTTGGGGATTTTGACTTGCCAGCGTTGCGGATAAATCGCCCCACTTTGAGGACTCTTCCATGTGCTCAACGCCTTGATTTGAAAATCCTTGAAATGAAGATATTGCGTTTTCCCTGACGCCTCTACCCAAGTGCCTCCACTTTGAGGCGATAACGTCCCCCCTGCTTCACGCATGACGTAGAGCATCAACTCTTGCTGGGAATCCAGCTGAACCGCAAACCAATCCCACCCCACTTGTTTAGGCATGAGTTGAGAGGAACCAAATTCGTGGTCAAACCAACTTTTTCCGTACACTTTATGGGTCACGGCACTCTTCAGGCTTGAAGCATGAAGGGCTTGGTGCTTTAAGGTGACTTGTCCCGTGGTCTCAAGATTTGTAAAACTATAGTATAGCGAGGCACAGGTCGCACAGTCCCCTTTTTTAGAATAGCCTTTGGGGGTACCATGAAATACCTTTTCTTTTTGAGCAGACAGGCGTAGGCGTAACGCATAATCGTCAGCATCCACCTTTAAGTCCCAAATGGGTTGCCCCGTTGCCGTATTTTCTACCTGCTGGACTTTTAAATGTTTAGCCTCTAGCGTCCAAGGGTTTAAGGCGACCACCTCACGATAAGGATTATCTCGTTCATAGCTACTGCTATAATAAAACTTCTGGCCCTCGATATCCGTTAAAGCGACATGCACCATATAGAACTGCTTAGGCACCCAACGACTCACTTGTAAAGTTAAAAGCTGAGCCGAAGGCGGCAGGGCCATCCGAAATAAAGTGGCTTCATAGCCAAAGGACGTTGAGGGATGAAAGGCCTCTTTTTTGCTTGACAAATGCCCCGTCATATACCACCATTCACTGGCGTAATCCGTATGTTCCCCATGATCTTCGGGAAAGTCCCACCTATAGTCCGCTTTGGCCATACGAAAGGGAACAGCACCCGTCGCCTCCGCTTGTGAAGGGATAACGCCTCCTAGAATAAAGAGTCCAACGAGCATAACGATTGAAAAAATAGGCATGGTCTTATTCTAACAGAAGCCTTTGAAAAAGAAAAACGTCTTTGCTTAAAAAAGCATTGAATCTTCAGAGGGGAACAGGTATGATACAAAAGACTTCAATCGTTTCTAGAAAAGAAAGATGCCATGCAAAGCTTCGGATATTTTGGTCGTTTTGGGGGGTGCTATGCTCCTGAATCTTTAATGCCTGCCTTGGAAGCCTTAGAACGGGCTTTTTTAGATATTCAAGAGGACTCCTCTTTCCAGCATGAATTTCATGACTTACTTCAGCATTTTGCGGGTCGTCCCACCCCTCTGTATCACGCCAAAAATTTGAGTGCTCAGCTAGGGGGGGCGTCTATTTGGTTTAAACGAGAAGACTTGCTTCATGGGGGGGCGCATAAAACCAATAACGCCATTGGACAAGCCTTATTGGCCAAGCGTATGGGTAAAACTCGCCTGATTGCGGAAACAGGGGCAGGCCAGCATGGGGTAGCCACGGCCATGGCAGGGGCGATGTTAGGGATGCCTACTGAAATTTATATGGGGGCGCTTGATGTAGAGCGTCAAGCCCCTAATGTGCTACGTATGGAATTACTAGGCGCCACGGTTCATGCGGTAGAAAGTG
>JBIJBR010000221.1:0-3098 GCA_044345135.1 Vampirovibrionales bacterium | reverse complement strand
AGTCTTTTTCAAGAAACGCTCGGGCGACTGCCTTTGGCGGATTTAGAAGCCCCGTGGGTGGTAGCGAATCAAGACCACCGTTTTCGTGTGGCTGAACAACTCCAAGCGCTCCACCTTAATCATGCCAGAATTATTTTAGAACCTTGTGGACGAAATACCGCCCCTGCCATTATCATTGCCGCACTTATGGCGTGTTCTCACCCCCCCACGAAAGAGGCCTGCCTTTTTATTCTCCCGTCGGATCATCACATTGAAGATACGCTTGCCTTTCACCACGCCATTCAAGTGGCCAAGCGTCACGCGGATGCAGGCAAAGTCGTCACCTTTGGGATTCAACCCCAATACCCCGCCACAGGCTATGGTTATATTCATGCGGGAGAAGCTGTAGACGGTGGTTTTCGGGTACAAGGCTTTAAAGAAAAGCCCGATGAAATCACAGCAGAAGCCTTCATCCAGAAGGGCGGCTACTACTGGAATTCAGGCATGTTCTTGGTTAAAGCCCGTGTCTTGTTGGAAGAAGCCGAACGCTACTGTCCTGACGTCTTAAAACACGCGCGCCACGCCCTGCTAGAAGGTCGTAAGGATTTAGATTTCATTCGTTTAGAGCCGTCTCACTTTGAGCAATGCCCTAGTATTTCTATTGATTATGCTGTGATGGAAAAAACGCCTAAAGCCATGATGGTTCCCTTAGATGCAGGCTGGAATGATGTGGGGAATTGGTCTTCTCTACGAGAAGTGTCGCCTCAAGATGAAGCAGGCAATGCCGTTCAAGGCGATGTGATTCTCCATAATGTCAAAAACTCTATGGTGGTGAGTGAGAATGCCTTGGTCACCGTCTGTGATCTAGAACACATCTTGGTGGTACAAAGTAAGGATGCCGTCTTGGTCGCGGATTTACGTCGCGCGGAATCCGTTAAATACATTGTAGAAGCCTTACAGGCCCAAGCCCGTAATGAACGCTTAGAACATGTACAGGTCTTTCGTCCTTGGGGCAGTTATGAAACGATTGTTGAGTCCACGGGCTTTAAAGCCAAGCGTATTATCGTGAATCCTCAACAAAAACTATCGCTTCAAATGCATCATCACCGTGCAGAACATTGGGTGGTGGTCAAAGGCACGGCACAAGTCACCAATGGGGACAAAACCTTCTTACTCAGTCAGGATGAATCCACCTATATTCCCATTGGGCAGACGCATCGTTTAGAAAATCCTGGGAAAATCCCCTTGGAAATCATCGAGGTACAATCAGGGGCGTATTTAGAAGAAGATGATATCGTCCGTTATGACGATATCTATCAACGGGTATAAAGCCCCTTTTGCTTTGTGTCTTTGACGTAAAGCGTCGTATTTATGTTATGCTAAAAAAGTTGAATACTTGTTTGCATAACCTGATTCAAAGTGGGACTCCCCTATTCATGTCGTCTATCTTATCTTTTTTAGTAAAACATCCTCAAGTTAAACTGGGTCTTACGCTTCTGTTTTGGGGGCTGGTCCTTCTTTACTTGGCATTAAAGTCCGTGGATTACTTTCCTGCAGAAAGCTCGCGGATTAAATGGCCTGAATTACAGACGCATCCTCAACCCCTTCACACGAAGGGTTCGGCTCGTCAGGCGCAAGCCTTGTTTAGCGACGTCTTAGAAAAAATAGAAAGCTCTTATGTGGATGAAACCTTGAATCATCAACGTTGGTCGACTTGGCGAAAGCGCTATCAGTCGGTCATTCAAAACTCTGAAGATGCCTATGTGGCCATTGACTCAGTGATTGCGAGCTTAAATGATCCCTATACACGCTTTTTTAAGCCTGATGAGTTTGCGGAACAAAACTTAAGTATTTCCTCCAAACTCTACGGCATTGGGGTGGAAATTACCATTACCAATGAAGCGGTCACCATTATCAATATTCTGCCGAATTCTCCCGCCATGGCTTCTAAATCCTTGGCCTTGGGAGATGTCATTACCCATATTGATGGTAAACCAGTGGCAGGTTTGTCCTTGTTGGATGTGGCCAAACGCATTCGTGGGAAAAAGGGCAGCGCTTTGGTCTTAACCGTGCAGACGCCTGAACATGAATCTAAAACCGTCAAAGTCTTACGCGACGAAATCAAGGTGGTTCACGTGCAAGCCCAAGGGTTGTCACAGCATCCTGACGTCGGCTATATTAAGCTTCAATCCTTTATGGGCTTGGGGATTTCTAATGAGTTTCGTCATATTTTAGAAATGCAAAAAAACAAACCCTTTTTGATTATTGACTTGCGCAACAACGGTGGTGGGATGCTCAATAATGCCGTTGAAATTGCCGACTTTTTTGTGGATGATGAAACCATTGTCACCGTTGAGGGTCGCGGCCACGCTTACGATACCACCTTAAAAGGACAAGAAGGAACCCTTTACACAGGAAAAATTGCCCTTTTGGCCAATCAAGGTTCCGCCAGTGCCAGTGAAGTGTTGGCAGGGGCACTACGCGACTTAAACAAAGCCATTATTGTGGGGCAAACCACGTATGGGAAAGGGCTTGTTCAGCAAATTATTCCTTTACAAGGCGAAACCGTGGGCTTGAATTTAACCATTGCGCGTTATCTTACCCCAAGCGGATATGACTTAAATCACGTGGGTTTAAAACCCGATGTCTTTGTTTCGGAAACGAAGATTCGTCAAGGTATTCAACAGGGTGAAGATGTGGTCTTAGAACGAGCTATTGAAACCTTGAAAAGCACCACAACGACCGCCACTGTACCCATCAAGCAGCCCATACAGCGCTAATTTTTTTTATTTATGGCTTGTAATAGATTTTTCTCTGCATTTTCAGCTTGTTCCGTCAGAGACCTTTTCTCGGAAAAAGGTCTCCAACACCTCTAAATCCGTTCAAGGAGAGGGGGAAGAAAAGGAAATTGTTGCGGCTCTCCTCCCCTTCGTCCCCCCTTGAAAATCCCCCCTTCATGTCGAAAAAGTTTTGACTTTTCTTCTCCCAACCTCTCCTTTCTAGGTTCTGTTGAGATTTGTTAAGATGCATGATACACTTCTTTAAAAGGAGCGTGTATATGTCTTATTCATTGAGCCTTAATCAATATCAATGGACACGCATTTATGAGTATTTATGCG
>JBIJBR010000220.1:0-3101 GCA_044345135.1 Vampirovibrionales bacterium | reverse complement strand
ATGCAAAGCGGGCGTTGGGAAGCGATGGTCATGGGCTTAAGTGGAGGGGGCAATTTTGAACCGCATCAAGGGGCGAATGTCTTTAAAAGTGACGCGGGGCTCCACCTCTTTAATCAACGCAGTCCTGAAGCGATTCAACGCCTGAAAACTCCAGGGGGGGATGATCGCTACGCCTTTGAAAAACGAATCGACACCTTGTATGACTTGGGGACTACGGAATTCAGCTTGGCCAAGCGTCGTCCTTATTATGATGAAATCCAAAGTCTTTTATATGAGGAAAGCCCCATGGTGTACTTATTTACGGGTAAAGTCATTACCGTGGTTCGCCGTGATTTACAGAATGTGGAGGTGACCCCCTTGGGTGGGGTTTTACATAATGTGGAAAGTCTTTGGTTGAACCCCCTTTAAATTTTAGGGTGTTTTATCTATAATAAAATCGATTTATAAACGCTTGATTTTACTGTAAAGGAATGGGTTCAATGGAAGAACGAGCATATAGCGTCGCTATTTTAGGCGCCTCTGGTTTGGTAGGCGGCATGATCCTTCAATTTTTGGAAGCCCGCAATTTTCCAATTAAATCTCTGAAACTACTGGCTTCCAAACGCTCTGTCGGCAAATGCTTGTCCTTTCGTGGGGAACTGATCCCCATTGAGGAAGCCACCCCTGAAGCCTTTGATGGGGTTGATTTAGTCTTGGCCAGTGCAGGAGGGCGCATCAGTGAAGCGCTTGTCCCTGAAGCGATTAAGCGTGGGGCCGTCGTGATTGACAATACCAGTCATTTTAGAATGCACCCCCATGTACCTTTAGTGGTGGGGGGCGTGAATGAAGAAGCCTTATTAGAACATCACGGCTTAATCGCCAATCCCAATTGTTCTACCGCACAGTTAATGCCTGTCTTAAAAACCATTCATCGCCTGCTGGGTTTGCAACGCGTGATTGTAAGCACGTATCAATCCGTGAGTGGGGGAGGCAAAGAAGCCTTAGACGAACTTTGCCAAGAAGTGAGTCATGATTTAGAGTTTGGTCGACTAGAAGGTCGTTCGGATGCGTTTGCGGTGTCTTCGTTTTCTCGTCAAGTGTTTAAGCGACCCATTGCCTTTAATCTAATTCCACAAATTGACGTCTTTAGTCACGACGACGGTTTAGAATCGGGCTATACCAAAGAAGAATTAAAACTCATTCATGAAACGAAGAAAATATTGAATTTGCCCGATTTGAACATTACCGCCACCGCCGTGCGTGTGCCTGTTTTGGTGGGGCATAGTGAATCGATTACCGTGGATTGTTCGCGGCCCGTGGATTTACCGGCCTTGACTGAGGCCTTGAAAAATACGCCAGATGTCATCGTCGCCGCCTCTCATGACGACTATTTTACCCCTCGAGAAACGGCACAAACGGATCCTGTCTATGTGTCTCGTTTACGTCGGGACACGTCTAACCCTGAACGCGGCCTGAATCTTTGGGTCGTGTCGGACAACCTCCGTATTGGGGCGGCTTTAAATGCGGTGCGTATTGCGGAAGCGTTGTTGCGCTTAGACAAAATCAAGCCGTCTTCCCCTGAATCGGTTCGCTTGTTTCAACATTTTTAAATGGTCTTAAGTCTACGAGGTATCTGCTGCATGAATCATGCGACCCCTGCTTTTATTCCCAAAGTGATTACGGCTTGTATTACCCCTTTTAGTCAGGAGGGGGCTTCTATTGATGCCGAACGTTTTACGACCTTGGCTCAATACCTTATTCAAAAAGGGAGTGATGGACTCTTGGTCCATGGCACCACGGGTGAAGGGCCTTGCTTGAGTCTGAATGAAAAAAAACAATTGCTGGCGTTGGCCAGAGAAGTGGCGACTCAAGCCCATCATCCCGTTCATATTATGGCAGGTATTGGGGGGAATAACACCCAAGAGGTCTGCGAACAAGTACACGCCTTAGTGGCGACAGACACTAAGCCTGATTCTCTTTTGGTGGTGGTGCCTTATTATAATAAACCGACTCAAGCGGGGATGCAGGCGCATTTTGAAGCCGTTGCCCAAGTGGCGCAAGGCGTTCCTTTGGTCATTTATAATATCCCCAATCGTACAGGGGTGACCATGCAGGCAACGACCATGAAGCAGTTACATGAGAGCTTAGGTTCGCAATTGCTTGGGGTGAAACAAAGTGATGCCAATATTGAAGCGCTCAGTGATATCACCAATTTGCTACCTTATGCAAAAACAGGCTTTATCGTTTGGTCAGGAGATGATAGCCTCACCTTACCTATGTTGGCGTTAGGCGCCAAAGGCGTCATTAGTGTGGCGAGCCATTTGGTGGGGACGTCTTTACAGCAAATGATTCAAGCTTTTGAAGCAGGAAAAATCAATAAAGCGCTGACACTGCATCAGCAAATGCTCCCTATGATGCGGGGATTGTTTGAAGTCACCAACCCTATTTTGGTGAAGGCGTGTATGGCTCAACAGGGTTTTACCTACCCTAGTATGCGACTGCCAATGCTCATGACGGATGAAGACCAAAAGACGGCTCAACAGCTTTTGCAAGAAATGCAAAGAATGCCTATTTAAAGGGACGCGCCAAAAAATAGTGTGCATTGTCAAGTGAAGTAAAAAAGAAACCGCTGTTTTGTAAGAGGCGGAGTCCTACCGATTTGTATCCATTTAATACGAAACGGTTGTATTCTCTAGAAAAAGGTACTACAATGCCACCTAGCACAAGTTTGTTTTGAGTTGGTTTTAAGTTTATATCTCCCTTTCTCTTTGGATTTAACCACTATATGGGATTTTATGCTTTTTTCTAAAAATTTCACACCCACTTCTTCTCCCACAACATTAAGAATCCTAGACGTACAGCGTATGGGTGGTACTGCTCTTGCCACGGAACAGAAGGATGTCAGCGCTACGCCTATGCTATCTTCTCCGGCTTCTAATGATAAAAGAGAACCTGTGAAAGAAAAAAAAAGGAGTTCTGAAAGTTCCGCGGGCTTTAAGCAAAGGACCAATCGCTTTTGGAAGCGCTGGAAAAATATGATTACTTTTGTCGGAAGCTCCTTTGGGGTGGTTGCGGGAGCAGGACTGGTCTTTGTTTTGACTCAACACCATGTCTATAATCAT
>JBIJBR010000030.1:0-11158 GCA_044345135.1 Vampirovibrionales bacterium | reverse complement strand
TGGCATTGGTGATTTAGTATAGATAGCGTTGCCAATCAGGGGTAAAAAAGAGGGTGAGGGTGGCTTTTACCATCGCTTCAGACTTTGAATAACAAAAGGTTTTTCGCCTAAATCGTGCCAAATAATGCCGTACTCGACTGTTTAAGCTTTCAACACCCCATGTGTAAGCCTTCCCAACCACATGCGTAACCCCTTCAACAATAGAATCATAAGCAGGGAAGTAATCTGTAAACACAGTAGACCCTTCAAACAAGTTCAACTGCTTCCATAAGCCTTTGCCGGTTTGGGTATTACGTCTACCTAATTCAACACCAACACATCGCTTTTGCTTTCTGTCCCACGCCAGCCAGACCCAGCATTTTTGAGTTTTTTTTGGATAAAATGCCACATTTCATCCAACTCTACCTCTAGGCTTGCCTCTTCTACTTCAGGACGAAGCCGTTCAATTTCAGTGGCTAAGTGCTTCACCCATTGAATCACGGTGGTATGGTGAACACCCGTCAAGCGAGAAATCCCACGAAAGCCAACCCCTTCTAAATAGAGTTTAATCGCTTCAATTCGTGTACTTAAGGCAATACGATAGGTTGTAGGCTGTGTGTAATTGCAACCACAGGCTTTACACTTATAGCGTTGTTTTTGTTTCATGGTACCGTTTTTGGTCGCCTCGGTACAGTGGCATTTTGGACATTTCATCCCTCTAGCTTAACACAACTCTGCTAAATCACCAATGCCAAAAAATAATATACGATGGTTTATAGCATAAAACCCAACCTTTGTTAATTGTGCAACGCCCAAAAAAACATTCTAAATTAACACTCTCAGCTCCTGAGAAGGCTTGAAAATGTAGACTGTCTGGTATTAGCCTTTGAAGTTGAGATTGGCCTTACGCAAACGAATGCTTTTGGGGGTGACTTCCATCAACTCATCTTGAGCAATAAAATCTAAACCAAATTCAAGCGTGACAGGGATCGGTACCTGTAAAACATCCATCACATCAGCGCCAGCACTTCGCATATTGGTCAGCTGCTTGGCTTTGGCGACATTAACGGCCAAATCACTTTGACGATTATATTCACCAATAATCATACCACGATACACGTATTCTCGAGGACTCACAAAGAAGCGACCACGATCTTCCAATTTCTTCAAGGAATAGGCGGTGGCATCTCCCGCTTCATTGGCAATAATGGCACCATTACGGGTTTGATTCATTTCACCTGCCCAAGGTTCATAACTGGCAAAAGAACTGTTCATAATGCCTTCGCCCTTGGTCATGCGAATAAATTCCGAGCGGAAACCCAGTAAACCACGAGAGGGCACAAAGAATTCCAAAGTCGTTCGACCGTTTTCACTATACATGTTACGCAATTCACCTTTACGTTGGCTACTGAGGCGTTCAATACAAGTCCCACTGCAGTCTTCAGGAATATCCAATAAAACGGATTCAAAGGGTTCATGCTTAACCCCGTTAATTTCTTTAATCAGTACCTCAGGCTTAGACACCTGAAATTCATAGCCTTCACGACGCATGGTTTCAATAAGGATCGTCAAGTGCAATTCCCCACGTCCTGAAACGACAAAGGCGTCTGCACTGTCACCATCCAAAACACGGAGCGCGACGTTGGTGCGAATTTCACGATACAAGCGATCTCTCAACTGTCGGCTGGTGACAAATTTACCTTCTTTCCCTGCCAAAGGACTGGTATTGATGCTAAAGGTCATTTGAAGCGTTGGCTCTTCAATATCAATCAAGGGTAAAGGGTCAGGATGTTCCACATGGCAAATGGTTTCCCCAATCGTGGCTTCACTAATGCCTGCGACCGCGACGATGTCTCCTGCAATCCCGATTTCGGCTTCAATCCGTTTTAAGCCTTCAAAGGTAAAGACTTTCACAATTTTATGTTTTTCAACGGTGCCTTCACGCGTGCATAAAGCCACTTGTTGACCCACTTTAATCGTACCGCCTTTAATACGGCCAATACAAATACGGCCCAAGTAGTCATTATAGTCCAAGGTAGACACTTGAAACTGCAACGGAGCATTTAAAATCGCGGGTGGCACAGGCACATGTGTTAAAATACTTTGAAATAAAGGCTCCAAATTTTCTTGTGGCCCGTCATGGGTTAAAGAAGCGGTTCCCGCCAAACCACAAGCATAGACCACGGGAAATTCCAGCTGGTCTTCATCGGCACCAAGTTCAATCAACAAATCGACCACTTGATCGACCGCTCTTAAAGGTTCCGCAGCAGGACGATCCACTTTATTGACGACAACCAGCACTTTTAATTTATTTTCAAGGGCTTTTCGCAAGACAAAGCGGGTTTGAGGCATCGGTCCTTCAACGGCATCCACCACGAGTAGGGCCGCATCCACCATGGTTAAAACCCGTTCCACTTCGCCAGAAAAATCGGCGTGACCGGGGGTATCCAAAATGTTGATGCGATACCCGTTATAAGGAATCGCCGTGTTCTTGGCCAGAATGGTAATGCCCCGTTCACGTTCTAAGTCATTGGAATCCATCATGCGTTCTGTGGTTTGTTCGTTGTCTCTAAAAATACCGCTTTGCTTAAACATACTGTCTACCAAAGTGGTTTTACCGTGATCAACGTGGGCAATAATGGCAATGTTTCTAATCTTGTCAGTGGTGAGTTCAAGGACTTGAGCGTTCATAAAAAATCTTTCTGCATTGTGATAAAGGGGTAAATAGGAATGGACTCTTCCATTAGAACCCAAACATGCACACTTGTGAAGTCTTTTCCCTTAATTATATGATGAAGGGAATTTTGCTGACGACTACCTTATTACCGAAAAGGGATGTCTCCATTTTTTTAAACACTATTTTATTTTAGCTTTTTGTCTTTGGTTCAATACATGGTAAGTGCCAGCATCGTTTTAATTGCGCTACCGTTTTATCCGCAAGCCTTTCTTCTTCGTTTGGGTGTAAGGTTAATTGATGACTCCATCCTGATTCTTCACCCAATACGCTTACTGCATTTGCAATCGCTTGTAAGACCTGAAGACTTTTTACAAGATTAGGTAAATAAGGGTTGCTTGTTAATGTGATTTTGAAAGGGGCTCCAACCTTTATAGGCTCCAAGACAGTGCTCCCTTTAAATTTTGCGGCATCAAGCATCTGCACTAATTCATTTTTTTATAGCAAGTGCTTTTCGTTTGAGTAATACTTTATCTTCTATTTTTAAACCATGGTCTAAAGTAAGTTGTAATGTTGCGCCTTCACGTTGTGCTAAAGGGCGCGGGTTGACAGACGAAGGCAAAACGGGAGAAGAAGCAGACAAGCGCATAAAAAAGACCTTATGGGATTAGAGTATTTAAAATAAAAAACCAAGCGAAAAAAATCGGAGAGTGAAAATAAGAGAGCGAAAAAATGAATCTACTTTTAGAACATGTTACTACTTTAGCAAATCCAGCTCAATACGCAATACGCATACGCGACAATGATTTTAGTCATGACTCGTATAGACCTTACGGTAAGCATTGGCAGAAAATGAAAAATAATTACTTTCGCAAGAAGTAATTCGCTAGAGCTGTCGGTAGCCCTTTGTTTTAAGTATGCTAAATTAAATACAGAGTATGTCCTTATCGCTTGAAGGAAGCGCTCAGTCTCTTTATTTAATATAAAGGTGTTCTATGTTTACGCGTCGCGCTTTAGATTTACCGAGTTCCCTGCCTTTTCGGCTGGGGTGGATGTCTTTCCTCAATACATGGCCTATGCGCCATGACGCCGAGCGCTGGATGCCACCGCAGACTCAGCATAGGGAAGGGGTGCCTAGCGTTTTGAATCGTGCCCTGCTTGCGGGTGATTTGGATATTGCCCTCGTTTCTAGCTTGGCCTATTTACAGCACGCTGAAGAATGGACACGACTAAAAGGGTTAAGCATTGCTTCTTACGGGCCCGTTCATAGCGTTTTGTGGGTAAGGCATCGAACGTTTTCTTTTTCTCAGCATCCTATTTTAACACCGCAAACCTCTACCAGTTCTACAGGTTTATTACGCCATTTACTTCAAGCACAATACCCGCAAGACTCTCTCATGTTTCACTCTTATGCAAGCAACGAATCGGTGGAAACCCTGCTTGAACGCTACGGCAATGCCCTACTTATTGGAGACCCTGCCTTGGCTTTTTATGCCCAAACAAAGGCAAGGCCCCGTCCTGATCTCATATTGATGGATTTGGCTTCCGTGTGGTATGACCTAATGAAAACGCCCTTTATTTTTGGGGTATGGTGCGTTCGAACGGATTTTCTAAGGCAAGCCCCTTCTTTTGTGGAAGCCTGGCAAAACGCTTTAGTGGCGCATACCCACGCAGAGCTACAACAACCCGAAGTACTTTATGAGAGCTATAAAAAAAGTTTGAACAATGAGCATCATCCCTTTTCAAAAGAGATATTAATCCCGTATTGGCGTGAAGCTATTCAATATTTTGACTCCCCACAACAGGATAAAGCCTTTGAACAAATGGCGCAATACTTTTCGCTTAGCTGACGCGAGACAAATGAGCGGTATAGATGGCTCGACAAACGGGGACGCTATCTAAAATATAATCGACTTGTAATTCCCCTTGTGAATGGGCATCATCAATAAAAACAAAGCTTAATGTTTCTAAACGTTGCCACAGGGGGTTGTCTGGGTAAGCGTAACGGGTGGTGATGAAGGCAACATTCCCGACAATACGCGTAGGCAAAACATCAATTAAACGATGTTGCCCCCGCTGGGTTTCCACATTTAAGCCGAAGGTATCGTATTGGATTTCTCTTAAAGTCAGGGACTCTTTCCAATTCCCTAGAAAACGCTGAGGATTCAAACCATCGCGCTGGGCTTTAAGCTCTTGCGCCAATCGGTGCTGGAGCGCAAGGGCTTTCTTTTCTTGCGTCTTTAATGCTTCCGCTTCACGCTGGGCTTTAAGCTTATCTCGTTCTGCGTCCAACAATTGGCGCTGAAGCTTGGCTTTGTCATCCATTAACTTCATTAAATCTTCTTCTTGGTAGCTGTGTTTTAGCTTTTGCACCAAATTGGTTAAGGCTTTAACCTTGCGGTTAAACAAGTTATTCACATTATATAAATGAGAATTAAGCTTTTCGGCTTCCACGAGCCGTTGTTGAAGTCCGTCTTTTTCAGTTAAGAGACGTTCCACAATTTGCAGTGAATGCTCTTGTGTGTCTTGAATCACCGCTAAGGAAGAAGCCAAGGGCGCGGAAAGATGCTGAACAGGCGTCGCTTCGGTTGAAATTTTATCCACCACACTAGTGGAAGCCGCAAGATTTTTAAATTGATGGCGGAAGCTTGCCAAGCTTTCTTCAGGGGTCAATAGAGCGGGGGTATTTTCCCAAAAAGTATCCGTCGTTGCTTCGGTGGCTTCGGGCTTGTTTAAAGACAAAGGAATCGATGTGGTGGGTTCAGACTCCGCCTCAAGCGCTTGAGGATTCACCGTATTCTCTTCAACAACGAGCGGAGCAGGGGCCTCTACTTCCATGAAGGAAGGCTTGATTTCATCTAAGGGTAAGGCTTGCGAGGTGTCGACTGGTGTTTCAATGCGTGTTTCAAGTGTGACATCAGGCGTGTCTTCAAGCTGAGTCAAAACACTGGCCGTTTCTTTGAAGGTTTCAAGCAAGGCTTCGCTAGCGAGACTTAAAGATGTTGCAATTAAGTCAGGCTCATTTTTCGGAAAGGGATTCGTCATTGCCGAAGAGGGCGACGGAGCCTTAATCGCAGGGACTGTCACAGGCGAAGACTTGACTTTATTTTGCAGATGAGGCGCATGCTCCCACGCTTGCTTCACGTTTCGCTCCACCGCTTTGGCTGAAAAATCAGGAGGAAGACTCACAATTTGTTTGATGTGATCTAAGTTTCGACCCAAGGCCAAATGTTTTTTAATGTTTTTAAACAAGTTTAAATGTTGGCGCGTATAAAGCTTATGGCCTTGAGCATTCACAGGAATACTTAAACCCAAAGCCCCTTCCCATTCGACCAATTGATTAGGATGAATATCGTATTTTTGAATGGTGTCTTGAAGTGTGGGACTGGACATAAGTGGGTTTACCCTTTGGCTTAAACGGTAATGACAAAAGGAAAGTGTAACAGCGGGCTATGTTAACTCTCTTTCATCCTTTAATTCTAACAGGGAGCACCCTGTTGGTGTTTAATGGTGAGGGTTCAATCCTATATTTAATGTACACAACGAAAAATTGACGCTTGATTAAAAAATAATAGAGGCGTTTATTTATCATACGAGGAAACGCACAATTAGGGAAGTCTTTTGTTTTTATGCTAATGACTCCTTTTTAATCCTTCATCATTTCCCGCTCTTAATCGTTTAGGAACCATTAATCTATGTTTGCTCATCGCCACATGCGTCATGCCAAAACCCTAGAACGCTTGCTACAACAGATTTGGTACGGCCTTTGCCCCGCTTGGGATTTTTCTACCCGAGAAACCCTGTCGATTTTGATGTCAGACGAGCAATTCGACTTGGTGATGGTGGGCCTTCGAGAAGTCAAGGAGGGAGAAGTCCTTCGTTTAGAAGATGCTTTTGCAGATGTGGAGTAACGTTTATGGTAAGTCCCGAACCCTACCCCGTGCTTTTGAGTCGCTCCGCGGTGGCGGCTCAAAAAAATATGGATACCCCTTTGCGACGGGCGCTGAAATCGGCGTTGGAACGTTTGGCGCAAGACCCGACAGGCTTGGGGGAACAATTAAAACAGCCCTTAAGCATGCTGCGTTCACACCACTTGCGTTATAAGGGAAGAGAATGGCGGATTGGCTACCTATTACAGGAAGACACGCGAGTCATTTATGTAGTGCTGATTGGCCCGCATGAAAATTTTTACATAAGCTTGAAAAATTGGTGGTCGTCGTCGTCCGCGAAAAGTGTGGCGTCTTAAGGGGATTATTGTTGTGGGCAGGGGGAGGCCTACACACCGTGTGACGCGTCTAGGCATTGATTCTTTTCAAGTGTTTTACCGCCAAAATTGAAAGCTTTTACCCGTTGCACCAATCGACGTCAATGCACTAAATCCGAGCGGGTGAGCGGATTGCGAATCCCCGAGTGATTTTGCGGACGTCCGACGTGAGGGGGTGGGGCAAGCGAAAAGGAAGAGAAGGGGGGAGGATTTTCAAGGAGGGGGGAAGAGAAGGAGAGCCGCAACAATTTCCTTTTCTTTCCCCTCTCCTTGAACGGATTTAGAGGTGTTGGAGACCTTTTTCCGCGAAAAGGTCTCTGACGAGCGACCAGCCCAAAACGAAAGCGATAACCCTATGATTTCGCCTTTTCGGGTGTTGGAGACCTTTTTCCGCGAAAAGGTCTCTGACGGCACCAGTCCAAAACGAAAGCGAAAAATTTCCACTACCTTTCAATGTGAGCATATCTAAAAAAGACGGGAACCCCACACGCGAGCATTGCAAATGACAAGCGTTTGCATTAAGATACCCCCATAGTCGTTGAATCGAAGTGGAATAGAACAGGGTCTTATTTCCAATGTCTTCCTCATTTGCTACGGATGCTACCCCCCTTTCCCCAGCTTCCCTAACGCTGGCGAGTCTTTCAACAGGACAGACTGCACAAATTCTAGCTTTGCTGAATCACGAAGCGGAATTGACCTTGCTTCGTTTTGGTTTAGGGGTGGGAGATTCCATTCGCGTTTTGTCCAAGCTTCCCCAAAAAGGCCCCCTAATTTGCTACGCGCATGACATGGAATTTGCCTTGGGCTTTGATTATGCGAATTCTATTTTGGTTCAGATAGAAGGGGAGACGCCATGAAAACGGATCACGATTCCACTGTCGTCTCTTGTTGTGACACCGCCCCCCCGATAGAGGCGTCTTGTCGACACGCGACCAGTAATGCCTTACGTCAGCTTTATTTGCCCGCGGGTCAGGGGCTAGAAGCCATTCAACAGATTGGGCTTGCGGGGAATCCCAATGTCGGAAAATCCGTCGTCTTTAATGCGTTGACGGGGATTTATGTCGATGTTTCAAACTTTCCAGGCACCACCGTGGGTATCGCGAAAGGGGCTTTGAAGGCCTTTCCTGAGATTGAGGTGCAGGATACCCCTGGCGTCTATGGATTGTCCCGCCTGAGTGAAGAAGAAGTCGTCGCTGAAAAAGCCTTAATGAAGGTGGATGTGATTATCAATGTGGTCAATGCCTTGACCTTGGAGCGTGATTTATTTTTAACACAGCAATTAATCGATTATGGTCGTCCCTTATTGGTTTTGTTGAATCAAATGGATGAAGCCGAGGCGCGAGGACGTAAAATTGATATTCTGGCCTTAGAACAGCAGCTCCAAGTGCCTGTGATTCCTTGTGTCGCGGTGGAAGACAAAGGCATTGCAGAAGTCCTTGAGGCTTTGGTTTATGTCAGTTATGGACGACGCACCCCTGAACTCCCCCTACCTTCCGATCTTTTAACTCTTGAACAAAACAAAGTCGAACAAATGCGGATTTACGGGCATCGGCGCTTGTATCTTAAAAGTTATTTGGGGCAAGTCACCTGTTCAGCCGACTGTTGTGATACGAAAGACTTGCCTTTTCATCGACAAAACGCCACAACCTTGGGCAAGGCCTTTTTGAATCCCATTACAGGGAGTCTCACCTTAGTCGTGGTATTGTTGGCCTTGTATCAAATCATTGGGGTTTGGGTGGCGGGAGATTTAGTCGAAGTCCTTGAAGGCAAATTCATGATCGGCATGGTGATTCCTGTCATTGAAAAGGCACTTCAACAATGGATTCCACAAGGCAGTGCGTGGTACACCATTTTAGCAGGGGAATTTGGCTTACTCACCATGACGCCTCGTTATCTCATCGGCGTGCTCGCCCCTTTGGTCATTGGCTTTAACCTGTATTTGTCTGTTTTGGAAGACACGGGCTACTTACCGCGTTTGGCCGCCTTAAGTGATAGTGCCATGCGGCAAGTGGGCTTAAATGGTCGGGCGATTATCCCCATGATTTTAGGCTTGGGTTGCGTCACCATGGCGGCCATTTCCACCCGAGTCTTAAGTTCTCAACGAGAGCGAACCATCGCCACCACCTTGCTTGCCATTACCATTCCTTGCTCTGCTCAATTAGGCTTAATTATGGGGATGATGGCACTGGCAGGCGGCTTTAAAGGCTGGATGCTGTACTTAATCATCTTGACGACGCTTTTCATCGGTATTGGATCCGTCCTAAACCACCTCATTCCAGGAACTTCAAGCGGTTTAGTCATTGATTTACCCCCGATTCGACTACCGCGCTTTAAAAATATCGCCCAAAAAACATGGATGCGTTCTTGGAGCTTTTTGGTGGAAGCCACGCCTCTTTTTATGATTGGCGCCTTATTGGTCTCTTTAGCCGATATTACGGGGGCTTTATCCTGGATTCAAAATGCCTTAGGAGGACTCACCCAAAGCGTCTTGCATTTGCCCAAAGAAGCAGGATCCGCCTTTATTATGGGAATGGTTCGCCGAGATTTTGGACTGGCGGGATTCTACACCCTCAAAGACATCATGACCCCGCTGCAAATGCTCACGAGTCTGGTGGTCATTACCCTTTTTGTGCCCTGCTTAGCAACGGCAACCGTCATGCTGAAAGAACGCGGCTGGGGAGAAGGCCTAAGCGTCTTTATTCTTTCTTGGGTGATTGCTTTTAGTACAGGTGCCGTGGTGACGCGTATTTTAGAAGCGCTTCCGCCTTTTTTATAAATCCCTATAAAAAACGCAACAGAATCTACCATAAAGCATCTATCCCAAACAGCGATACGGCCCCTGCGCATGAAAAAAGCGACTGCGTGCCTTGAGTTCAGACCACATACGCCCGTCCGCCAAATTCGCCAAATCACCCTCTGCATCGAGATAAAAGCGATAGTCTCCGTATTGTTCTCGTGTCGGGCGCGATTCAATTTTAGTCAGGTTCACCCAATAGCGCTGGAAAACCTGTAAGTATTCCGTCAACACCCCAGGGTATTCATGTAAAGCGACACACAATGAGGTTTTCAAGGGGGCAGACTCCTGCTTAAAGACGGGGAAACGCTCCTCCCACGCTGTGGTCCCTGTGACGATAAAAAAACGGGTCACATTATGATCGGCATCACTGACATTGGGCTCCAGCACCGTGAGCTGATGTAAACGACTGGCAAAAGCCGTTGCCAAAACACCAATGCCTTCCGCCGCTTCAGAAGACAACTGTGCTAAGCGTTGGGCCGCTTCCGCGGTGGATGCCGTGGGAATTAATTGAACATCCGCACCAAAGCGTTGTCGTAGGCCATGCTTACATTGCCCCAAGGCCATTTGATGCGAATAAATGGTATGTAACGCGGTGGAATGGGTGGGGCTTTGAATCAATAAGGCATGTTCAATCGGCTGTAAAAACTCAGCATGCACATACGCGTGATGCTGAGGGTTGCCTAAAAATTCTAAGACATCCACCACAGTACCTTCTAAACCATTTTCATAAGGCAAAATAGCCACATCCACAAGGCCTGTGGCCACCGCTTCTAGTAGATGCGTCAAGGTATGAAACGCCACGTCATTAAAACCAGCGTCTAGAGGATGCCAATGCCCTTTCGCCGTCAGGACGGCTTGATGAGAATTGGAGCCTTCTGGTCCTAGGTACCCTACTTTTAATGCAGTAACGCGGGTCATTCGCCTCTTCGCCCCTTTCAAAAAAAATTTTTCTATTCCGACTAACCATAGCATAAAAATCCGTTTTTATGTTTTAATCATCTCATGGCTAGAAACTCAATATATCGTCACTCATTCTAATTTAATGTAGGTATGTCTCATCATGATCGTTTTAGAAAATAGACCCTCTCCCCCCCTGAAGACTCCAAATGCTTCGGGTTCTCTCTCTTCATCCGCCCAAGTATCAGCACAAAAGAAACAGTCTCCCTCTGTCCCCTTGCATTCGATAGCCATTGCAGGTGCGGGAGCGGTGGCGGGCGCTTTTTATGGTGGCTATCTCAGAAAAATGGAAAAAGCTTTAGGCGACAGCAGTAAAGTTTCGATATTGAAATGGATAGGCCTAGGGGGCTTTATTGCAAGCATACTGGATTTCATTTATTGTGTTTTTCAAAGCCCCAATAATGATCATCATAACGCCCCTTAAATTCTACGCCACCACTCACACTTTCAGATGCCGCATTTGTAACAGGCGTAGGAACCGTGGCAG
>JBIJBR010000001.1:0-35297 GCA_044345135.1 Vampirovibrionales bacterium | reverse complement strand
CCCCGCTTACCTAGGCTTTATGAGAGTCGCGGGTAAAACAGGGACGGCCAAAAAAGCACGCGGGGGAGGCTACGCCAATGGCGGACTCGTCACCAGTTTTAGTGGCTACTTTCCTGCAGAATCTCCTGAAATTATGATGATGGTGGTGGTGGATAGTCCTAAAATGGCCGAAAGTTGGGGCTCTACGGTAGCGGCTCCCATCTTTAGGCGGGTGGCCTTAGAAAGTATCCATTATTTGAATCTTGCGCCGAAAACTTCTATTAAAGTGGCCCCGCTTCCCGCTGTATCAAGCACCTCAACCCCTAAGCCGACCCCAGAACGTGTCACCCCAGAACCACTGATGAATACGCAGACGCATGCTCCGCGCGCGGTGGAAGCTTCAACCGCAAAACCCTTGAGAGCTTCGGTGAAGGTGCCTGGATAAAAATCTTATTCATGTTAGAATTCATGTATTAGATTAAATCCGTGTTTAAAGACTCTCTGAATCAAAGAAGGAAAGACTCCCCATGACTGAAGATGCCAATACACCTCATATTGCGGCCACCAGCCCCAACTGCTTAACCCTTGAACCCAAAAAGTATGCATACTGTGCTTGTGGCCTGAGTGCGGATGGCACCTTTTGTGACGGCAGTCACCGTGGAACCACCCTTCGTCCCATTCTTTTTGAAATCACCGAACACCCTGAAAGCGTTGCTATTTGTCGTTGCAAGCAAAGTAAAACGGCTCCTTTTTGTGATGGATCGCATCGTGCCTGTACGGTAGAGCCTTCCGTATAAACTAGACAGATTATACATATGATGAAAAACACGCTAAGTCTAGACACTGAAACATGGAAAGTCCTTGCCCTTTATCGCTTTGTGGCTTTAGAAGAGCTTGAAATGCTTCAAGCAATGCTGAAGCAGACTTGTGATGAATTAAATCTTTGTGGCACTTTACTGCTTGCCCCTGAAGGCATTAACGGCACCATTGCAGGCACTCCACAGGCCATTGAACAGATGCTAAAGCTTTTGGAAAAGACTTGTGGTATTTCTCAAGGGGAAATTAAGACGTCTTACGCGCATCAAAAACCGTTTAGACGCATGAAAGTTCGCATTAAAAAAGAAATTGTCACCATGCACAATCCCAAGGCTCAACCGACGGAAGTGGTCGGGACTTATGTGGAGCCTCAAGACTGGAACGCCCTATTAAAAGATCCAGATGTGGTGGTGATTGATACGAGAAACACCTATGAAATCGCAATAGGAAGCTTTGAAAACGCGGTTAATCCCAACATTTCAACGTTTACTGATTTTGCGTCCTATGTGGAAAGTCATCTGGATCCCAAGCAGACGAAAAAAGTCGCCATGTTTTGTACAGGGGGGATTCGTTGCGAAAAGGCTTCGAGCTACATGCTCAATCAAGGGTTTGAAACGGTCTACCATTTAAAGGGAGGCATTCTGAAGTATTTGGAAACACTCCCTCAAGAAGAAAGTCTATGGAATGGCGCTTGCTTTGTCTTTGACCGTCGGGTGGGGGTGGAACATGGACTTAAGGAAGGGGGCTATGAGATGTGCTTTTCTTGCGGGTGGCCTTTAACGGTGGCGGATCGACACTTGGCTTCTTACGAAAAGGGGGTGTCCTGTCTCCATTGTATTGAATCGCTTAGCCCTGTTTCTGCGGAACGTTTACGGATGCGTCAAAAGCAAAGCGACGCGGGACTCTTCGAATAAATCCTACTCAAATGCTCCCACTTTACGGGGATTATTTTTATTTGACATTGTATATGTATGAACTATATTAGTTGTATTAAAATAGTTCACGGTTACTTTTGTTGGTAAATTTCATAAGGTTTAACGTAAAGGATTTTTTAGGCAGGTCGCTTCTCTCTTTCCTCCTTCCGCTTCTTTCTAAGGGCATCGTCAAGGCATGCTAGGGCATTCAGTCTTTCCAGCATTCATGCAAGCTTTTAATACTAAATCCATATCTGAATTAGAAAGACTTTATCGACAGTTAACACCTGATGAAAAACAAGGCCTATCTGCAGTTGTAAAAATTTTTTTAGCAGAAAATTGGTTTGTCCGAATAATATTTTAGCTTAAGGTCAGTGCTTCAAAGGCCAGTGTTTGAAGCTCAGGCAAGTGCTGTGTGAGGTAAGCGCTTAAACCGCTCCGTTGCCCTGTGGCCAGTAATCGTACCCCTTCAAGCGGCGGGAGCTGGGGCGTTTCAGGCGTGTGAGGGCGCTCAATCCCCAAGCGTTCGCAAATCACATAAACCAAGGCTTCACTCGGGTCAATAAACACGGTGTTGGGCATATACTGTCGCAGTAAGGCTTTTAAGTTCAGGTAATGGGTGCAACCAATTAAAAGGGCATCAGGCGGATGCGTTTGAAACAGACGGGCATAACGATCTAACAAGACCTCCACGGCTTCGACGTCAGGATTGCCTTCCACCGCTTGGGCCAAATGTAAACAGGCCACGTTTTGCCAGTGTAAGCGTGGGCATCCTGTTTGGGCGTATAAGGCTTCTGCCAAACGGGGGTAGGCACCACTTGCAACAGTCAAGGGGGTGGCCATTAAGCCCACGTGAACCTCTCGTTTGCTAGAGGCAGAAGTCGTCGAAGGTAAGGCGACGATTTCTCGCATGAGTAAAGACAAAGTAGGGCGGAGAATATCAATGACTCGATCAGGGCGAATCCCATGTCGGGCCAAGACTTCGGGGGCAATCCCTTCCCAGACGGCAGAAGCGGTATTACAGGCGAATAAAATATACGCGTTGTCTTTATATTGCGTCAATAATTGTCCGACCAATCGAAGCAGGCGGGCTTCTAAAACCTGAGGATCCTTATCGCCATAGGGCATCCAAGCCGAATCGGCAATAAAGCTAATGTTGCATCCTAAATGGGCATGCCATAAGGTTTTTAGCACATTTAATCCTCCCACCCCTGAATCCATGACCATTAAATGTACGGGTTTAGCCGCTGCCCAAGGTAAATCTAAAGCCGTCAGAGCGGGATCAAACGTTTTAAAGGCAGGCGCCTCCATGGGGTCTAGAGGGGGCATGGTGCTTAATTGCCTCCGCGTTTCAAATAAGCATCCACCCCGTCTGCAATGGCACGAGCCTGCTGCTTTTGGCGTGCATCGGTCGATAAAATACGGCTTTCTGTGGGATTAGACACATACCCAAGTTCGCATAAGACACTCGGGACCACGGTGTGATTAATCACGTAAAATTGATTGCGTCTAACCCCACGGTCCACCACAGGTAACGCAGCCACTTGCTTGGCATGGATACTCTTCGCTAAATTCAGACTAAAGGGGTGATAATAATATGTTTCCAAACCATAGATACTGGGATTGGTACTGGAGTTATGATGAATACTGACAAAGACATCGGGACGGTAGCTTGCGGCCACTTCAGTAATGGCTTTAAGACTAAGAAAGGCATCGGTGCTACGGGTCATATAAACGGTGTAGCCTCGGGCTTGTAATTCATTACGAACCTTTAAGGCGACACTTAAATTTAAGTCTTTTTCAATCACGTTATCTCGTATGGCGCCAGCATCTTTCCCGCCATGACCCGCATCAATGACGACAATTTTTCGGCCTCTTGGAAGATTCGAAGGAGGCGTCGGCTTGACGACAACGGGCTTAGGGATCACCATTCTAAAACTAAGTTCCAAAGCATTTGAAGCCGTATAAGGTGTCGTTCTTAAATCTGCGTAAGGCGTATTGAGTTCAATGGTGAGTCGGCTGCCTTGTGCGGCTTGGACATGACTAAGGCTTTTTAAATACGGGAAGGCCGAAACATCAAAGGCCACAGGCTCAGGAGGCGCTTCCACATTAAGCAGATTGAGGCTAAATCGTCGTTCATTTTCTTTAATCATACGGTACTGTAGCGGGTGTTCCGATTCTAAGCGGAATTTAATAGGGGCTTGGGGGATTTCTTTTGAAATATAAAGTTGTTTCAAGGTCCCCATCGATTTTAATTTAGGGGGCTTCCCTTTCGTCCAAAAGGTTTCTTTTGTTTCTAAAGGTTGGATAATTAAACTGTTTTTAAAGGTATTGTTCTGCCCTTGTAGGACTTCAAAATTGCGTGTGTCTTCCGTTTCAATCACGACTCTCACCACGGTGGGGGTATTTTGAGAAATGCGCACCGCCCACCCTCTCCATTCCGTCACCCCTGCAGAAGGGGCCTTCCCTTTGCTGTCGGCTTCACTGGTAAAGAGCTGAGGCGAAAGACTAGCAGGTTCGATGTCTAAAATAAAGCGGTTCGGTTTTTCTAGGTAAAACTGATTTTTAACTTTCAATGCCGTGGCGTTATTGGCAGGGCGCAGTAGAAAAAATTCATCTTCCACTTCAAGGACTTCAATCACCGTTCGAGTTTCACTGGAAGGAGGCTTGGGTTTCGGACTAAGCGAAGGAGGTTCACTTGGACTAGGAATAGGCGTTTTAGCGTAGTTGGGGCTTTGGGTGTCTTCAATCACCCCACCCCCGTGCTGAGATTCACTTTGGGTAACGCTTAAGGCATAGGGAAGCATTAAACGACCATTACTGACATTTTTAACGGTACAGGTCTTTAAGTTAGTCCCTTTTTTATAGGTAATGGTCACGCGAGCCAAATCAATTAAACTTCCGTTTTGCTGAGCCAGTTCCACTTTTTCGATATTTTGCATTCCCACGGCATAGCCTTGTGGCAAACCCTTTTTGAGGTAAGCAAAGGGAAACTCTAAAATAAGTTGATCCTTACTCGGGTTGGTTTTCATTAAATAACGAGGCGCTTCATTCGCACGGGTATTTTCTAGTAAACGTTCAGGGAGTAAATAAAAGCCCTGTTTGTCAATATCAAAGGGTTGTGTGCTTAAAGAGGCGTCCAAAGCAGGGTAGGCCACAGCGGGTATAGAAGGTTTAATCCCCCCAAAAGCGTGAAGGGGGGTAAGATTTAGAACTAGGGCGCCCAGCAAACATAGATTAACGACACTTAAACGAAAATGCTCCCAATGTGACACATTTCACCCTCATTTGACGACATATAAACAAAGCTCCAATACCAATTCTAGCATAAGTCTTTTCTGAAAGTGCGAAAATTGTGCTATGATTAAGTCTATTGTGTTGAATGAGAGCAGAAAGCGTTATGCGTTTAAAACCCCCTTTTCCCCTGCCACGCGTCTTGACTCGTGAACAAATCAAAGCCTTTTTTGAACGCCGACGGATTCAACGAAACATGGCCATTGGAGTTAGCTTTTTTCTGGTGCTTTTTGTGGGGACTGAAATTTATTTTCCTCAAGTCTCTTTAATTGTTGGTTTAATGGCGTTTATGGTGGTGTATTTCTTTTTTTTAACGGGTGTTTTGGTGGTGAAACGTTGGAATGCCAAGATAAAAGGTAGTGACTTAAATGTCTTGCAGGATGAAAACAAATCCAGCGACTTAGGCGTTGCGGTAATTATTCCTGCTCACAATGAAGCGACGGTGATTGAAGCGAGTATTCAACACTTTATGCGAAACACCCCCTTGCATTATGAGGTGTGGGTCATTAATGATCGATCAACCGATGGCACCTATGAAGTGCTTGAAGCTTTTCGAGAAAGTGTGGCACGTGTGCAACCCGATTGGCTCGATCGTTTATATTTGATTCATCGTCCTTTAGAAGCAGTACCTGGAAAATCGGCCGTTTTAAATGATGCCTTCGCGTTTACGGAACAACCTGTTTTGGCCGTTTTTGATGCGGATGCTCGGATTGAGGCAGGCTTTTTTGAAAAAATGCTCGTTTATTTAGAGCAAGACGATTCTATCGCCGCCGTACAAGCCCGTAAAATGATTGCCAACGCCAATGACAATGTATTGACGAAATGCCAGCAATGGGAATATACCTTTGACGCGCATATTCAGTGGTGTAGAGACTTGGCAGGTTCCGCCGTTGAATTAAGAGGCAATGGCTTTTTAATTAAGCGTGGCGCTTTAGATTCCGTGGGTGGGTGGAATGAAAATAGTATCACCGACGATTTAGACCTGTCTACTCGACTCCATTTAAAAGGCTGGCTCATTCGTTTTGCGCACCGCGTTTCTGTCGAAGAAGAAGGGATCACCCAGTTTAAAGCCTTATTAAAACAGCGTGAACGTTGGGCGGAAGGCTCTTTACGTCGTTATTTAGATTTGGGGGGTTCTATTCTCATGTCTAGTGAGGCGAGCTTTCGAACGCGTTTAGATATGTTTGCGTATTGGGTGAACTTTTTAATGCCCATTTTAATTGCTTTAGAAATTCTGGTGGTCGGCACGGCGACGATTTTAGGTCAAGCCACACGGATTCACCAACTCTTGGCCTTGTCCTTAATCCCCATGTTTGGGGTCGCCTTTATTCCGACCATTTACAACGCCATTCGTCGATTTGAAGCGCCCCCGCGAATGGAAGCGCTTAATGCGGCCTTTCTCACAGGCATCTATATGACGATCGTGTGGTTTCCCATTGTGTTTTACAGCTTTGGGAAAGTGTTATTTCGTCCCAATGCGCCCTTTAAATGGGCCAAAACGGAACATGGCCTCTAGCTGTTAAAGCTAGTAACTTACCGTAATTTGAATACGACGGGAAGACGTATCTTTGGGTTTTACTTGCTTAGGAGGACGTACGGTAAGGCTCATCCATAATAGAGCAGCGTCTAAGTAAATGGTCCATCGCTCTAGGTAGTCTAAATCTAAGCGTTCTTTCATTGAGCTAGGACAGGACGAAGTATACTTCGTCACCACTTGTTCTAAGCCATATAAACCAGGGACACTTTGAAAACGACTTAAGGCTTGAGCGCTCAACGTTTGCAAGTCGCTTTGCGTCAAAAGCCGTGGCCCCACCAAGGACAATTCCCCTCGGTACAGACTCAATAATTTAGGAAGATGTTGAATCCCCAACGCTTTAAGCCAAGCGTGTTCCCAGGGTAAATCTACCTCTTCCAAAATACGAAACGCAGGGATTTGAATCAACGCTTGATTCTGACCCACATAAGTGTAATGTACCCATAAAGACGCCTCAGGGTCGTCTTGCTTAGAGAGAAAAGCCACCCACGCAAAAATGGGACTGCTAAAGACCAAGCCCACTGTGGAAAAGATAATCTCAAGCACGCGTTTAAGCAAAGCTTGTTCAGGGTGTTTGGCTTGATACGAGACTTGATTTAAAGACGTTTCTGCAAGACCAATACTCACAGACATATTCTCAGCAGAAGGCTTCGAAATACTTAAACCAATTGGTTTTTCAGGGGTTTTATGAGGCTTTAAAAAATCATTCAGCTCGTCTTCTAATGCGAAGGGCTTAATTAAATTGTCTACAGTGCTGGAGTAATTCATGAAAGTAAACCCTTCAATATTGGTTTTAAAATCAGCGGCTTACAAGCATTATGCAGAAGCAGCGACTTGAATCGCCTCCTTTGTTTATAGGGTTTTTATGAGGTCCCCTTTTATTCTAGAGTCTTAGGAACAGGGGCTTCCCAAATGAAGGTGGGGGCGGCTGCTGACAAGGCACCCTGACGATAAGGGAGGGGTTCCACGCGTAAGCCTTGTAAAGGTTGGTTGATGACACTTTGTTCTAAAGGAGGGAGACTGGGTGCTTTAAAGGGCAGTATGGTAGGAGCTATCGCTAGCATCGCGATATTTGACGCTTGTTCAGGTTTTTTACTCGCCTGAATAAGAGGCTCCTTATTTTGAGTCGGAGACAAGGCAGGCAGTGTCCCAATCACTCGATTGTTTAGAAGAGCAGGCGCTTGGGCACGGCTGATGAGACTCTGAACAGGCTGAGCCGTTTGAGCCGTAAAGAAGGGAGAAGAAGCAGGTAGGGACGCATAACTAGGATGTTCGACGACCATACGGTGTAAATCTTCTTCATTTAAGGCATGAACAATACGATTTAAACGTTGGACTAAGGGAAAAGACTCTAAAGCAGCGCTTTTTAAATCAGGATGCTTACTCGTAAAGTATCGCCATGTGCGGGCTTCTCGACCCCACGCTTCGGCTTCTTCCGCTTTAGAGTTTTGAGTATCCGAATGGAGGGCTTCATGTGAAATTAAGGCCGCCAAGGCATAAATAGGAGCGCTTTCATGTTTTTGATTGATGAAAAGCATCCAATTATTTTGTTTGTCTCGCCACGCTAAGGCGTCAAAATCGCTATATTGAAGCGACAATTCACTGAGGTTTTTAAAAATAACTTTCCCTTTATGGCTTTGTATCTTTTGTAAGGAATCCGCCCCTTCAGGGGATTCCGACATCACGGCAAGGGCTTGGGCCAATTTGGGATGAGACGTGATCGACAGCCAAGATTTAGAAACACCAATGGCGGAGACGCCTTCCAGAGCCAAGGAGGTGGGTGATACGTTCACTAAGGTATAAGATTTTTTCTGTGAAGGGACCATCGGGTTGACGGCAACGCGAGTTGCCATATCCGCCTGCTTAGGTAGGGGGGCTAAATAGAGGCGTTGCGACCCTTGATAAAGACTGAATCCACTTTGGACTGAGGGAGACTTCGGGGTAGGGGGAAGCAAAGCACGGGTTGAAGCGTCCTGCCACCACTCGGTGTTAGCTTTGGCGTAAGGAAGCGCGCTCATGATGAATGCCAGTATCAGGCAAGCAGAGTGAGTATAGTAACGCAAAGATGACATAGTTGTCCCCCTTGTCTACAGGTTGTGAAATACAGCGTGTGATACACTTACCTTCGACCAAAGGGACTTAAACTTAAATGTCCTCCCTCTATATAAGGGAGGACATTTTTGAAGGGAGGAGACTCCATAAGGAAAAGTAGGATTTACTTTCCTGAACTTTAAGAACTTTAACGTAGCATATGTTCTAACAAGCGAATGACTAAGCCTTGAAAACGAAGTCCTACCGTATTATTGGTCGCCATGGCCATGACTTCTTCATGATTTAAATCTTTGCCCTGCATCCCTGCGGCCAAGTTGGAAATGCATGAAATCGCAGCGATGCGTAAACCCGCATGACGCGCGGCCAGTACTTCTGAAACGGTGGACATTCCCACGGCAGAGGCCCCCATGCGTTGCATCATTTGAATTTCCGCAGGGGTTTCATAAGCAGGGCCTGTGACGCCTGCATAAATACCTTCAAATAAATTAAAGCCTTGTTCTTGGGCATAGGTCATGGCTACTTCTTTAAGTTTAGGACAAAATGGCGTGGTCATATCAAAAAAGCGAGGCCCTAAAAAATCAGGATTAGGCCCAATGAGAGGGCTATGGCCCGTTAAATTTAGTTGATCATTAATCCACATTAAGGCGCCTGGGTAAAAATGAGGCTCCATGCCTCCTGCCGCATTTGAGATAATGACGTTTTCAGCCCCACAATGACTTAAGGCCTGTAAGGGGAATACGACGTCTTGCATACTATAGCCTTCATAAAAATGAAAGCGCCCTTTCATCAGTGCAATGGTGGTGGGTTCACTGATGCCCTTTAAAGTCGCTAAAATCAATTCCCCCGCATGACCTTCTACCGTGGAAATAGGAAAATAAGGTAGCTCTTGGTACGCAATACGTTCCTGTACGTCAAAGGCTTGATTTTCAGCCAGAGCCCCAAGACCTGAGCCTAAAATCACGACAGCCTTTAAAGGACTTTTAAGCTTGGGTTTTAAAAAATGACGGACGGCTTTGATACGAGTCTGTAAGTCTGGCATCGTAGAAGGTGAAGGGGGCATCATTCAAATTTTCTCGTTTACAAATTGTAACAGACGTTTAAGTTTCTCTTATGATAATACGAACATACCTATATGAATCGTTTCAGATTCTGTACCGTGTCCACTAAACGTAAGGGAACTGATGTGTCATGTCTCAAAAACAAGTATGGTCTCGTTGGTATGAAAAAGATAAAGAAGTGTTGGCGTTGGTCACCAGTATGAAACGTATGAATCAATGGCAAGTGGAATCGTATGCAAAAGTCATTATTCAACAAACGAGTCAAATGCAATTAAAGCATAAAGAAAATTTTATGTTACAACATGGGAGTGATAAGCATCTGTCCTTGTTGAAGTCGATGGGTCGTAAACGCTGGTATGACAAAAATAAATATGCGTATCGTGCGTTTAATGCCTTATATTTATTAGATGATCACGCTCGCCGTGAAATGGCGGTGGTTTTAAATGACAGTACTGCTTTGCTACATACCTATATGGGGCGTTGCGAATCTTACGGACTAGAGCCTAATGGGGGTGTTTTTGAACAGGCTTTATTGACGTGGGTCAATGAAAGTGAACAAGACGCTTATGACTATATCGACCGTTTGGAAATGGAAGGACGTTTGATTCTATCACCTTCAGCCACTTATTAAGCGTTTATTTTATAGTGAGGGGTGCTTCTTGTACCACACGAGCATGCACCCATTCCCCATGATGTACCGATTCAATCTCCACCAAAACACGCTGGTTGGCCTCTAAGTGGTATTGACGTACCTCCTGAGCGGAAAGCTTGACGCGAATATAATTTTCAGTAATGCCGTCGAGACTTCCGTCCGCTTGAAGTGATTCACAAAGCATGGAAAGCGTCTTGCCTATAAATCGTTCATAAAACGCCTGTTTTTTCTGATCCGCTAAAGCAATTAAACGTGTGGCGCGCAGCTTACGAATAGAGTCTTGCACTTGCGGACGCATCTCTGCCGCAGGGGTCCCTGCTCGTGGAGAATATCGAAACACATGTAAGTAGTGCATCGGTATGGAAGTAAGCACTTGAAAAGACGCTTCAAAGGCCTCGTCTGTTTCCGTGGGAAACCCCACGATAATGTCCGAACCAATGGCAATATGGGGCATTAATGCTTCTAAACGTTGGCACACATAAATTAAGTCTTTCACATGGTGCCGACGCGCCATGGCTTTTAGTACGCTATCTTCCGCACTTTGGCTAGACAAATGCACATGAGGCGCTATTTTACCGTTAGATGCTTTCATGGCATCCATTAAATCATCCGTCACTTCTAAGGGATCTAAAGAAGAGAGGCGTAGTTGATAGTCCCCGCCCACCTGCGTATAAACATGCCGCAGCAGTCCCGCTAAATCCGTACCATTCGCTTCATATTGACCAATGTTAATGCCCGTAATGGTGATGTCTTTAAAGCCTTCCGTCACCATGTGTTGCACTTGTTGGGTGACGGCTTCCACACTAAGGCAACGACTGGGGCCTCGCCCCTTCCAAATAATGCAATAGGTGCATTTATAGTCACAGCCATCTTGAATTTTAAGACTGCCTCGGGTACGGGCAATGCCTGCAAAACTGCCTATGCGAGAGACCAATTCACGGCTTTTTTCAAAATCATCCACCATAATCAAGGGGCCATCATTTAAATCTGCATAATAATTGGTAAATTGATTTACAATTAAATCGGCGAGCGAATCCTTTAAATTATTGCCGATAATAAAGTCAATGCCTCCCATCGTTTTAAAGGTTTGAGGTGAGACTTGGGCATAGCACCCTGTCACCGCGACACGACTCGCAGGATTTTGACGCTTACATTTACGAATGAGTCGTCGCGCTTCCGCATCGGCTTTTTCCGTGACGGTACAGGTATTGAAAATATATAAAGACGCAGGAAGCTCCGAAGGTAATACCTGCCACCCTAGGTCCTTAAAGCGATCCGCCAAAGCTGAACTTTCTAAGGCATTGGCTTTACATCCCAACGTCACGAAGGCCACTGTTTTTTCGACCATGGGGTTCAATCGTTTAGAGTCATTGTGAAGGGAAAGCGTGTTTGACATCTTTAGGAGATTATCCTTTTATCCTTAAAAAGGGGTACTGATTCAAGTTTATCTGAAATACGTCGATAAAGAAATAACACCTGTCCCTTAAGACTAATGAAGGATTTTGAAATGCGCAGTCCAAATAATGCTTTTACACTTTCGGAACTTGCAATAACGCTTTCAGTACTTGGTGTTATTCTTGGGTTTAGTATTTCTAAGGTTTTGCAGACTAGCCAAGCAACCACAATGAAGGAACGAATGACGAAGGTTTTAAATAATTTTGAACAATTATTCTATGAAGAAAATGCGAGAGGTGACGCTTTTAATACATTAAGCACCCGCTGGGAAGCTTTAAAAGCAAAAGTCAATTATACCCAAGCCTGTGGATTAAGCGCGGCGAACCTAGCACCCTGCTTACCCACAGGCGTAACGAGTGCCGTCGATGAAGGGGCCTTTATTTTAAATGATGATATAAGGGTCTATGGCTTATTAAGCAATGCCACCGCAACGGATGTTTTTTATGTCGATATTAATGGCAATGGTGAACCCAATATAGACCCTACCACAACAACCTGTAGTGATCGCTTTGAGTTTAATTTGAATCATATTACAGGTGAGGTGACGGCGATTAATTGTACGGCCACCTATTTCCAAAATAATTAAAGCGTCTTCATAAAAGCGGAGCCAATTAAAACCGCATGCGCCAAATCTTGATAAGGCTGAGCATCCGCTAAATCTTGAAAACCACTGGCGGTGATAATCACGGTTTCAGGGGGGCATAAGGGAGCGAGGCGTGTGGTCGTTTCTTTTTCAATGTCAAAGGTAGATAAATTACGGTTATTGATTAAAATCACAGGGGGATGAGGCAAGAAAGCCCGCTTGAGCTCTTCTTCATTCTGTACTTCCACGACAGGGGTTAGCCCGTAACTACGTATGGCTTCAAAAAGACTAATGTAGTCAAAGTCGTCCAAGCATTTCATAATCAGTAAAACCGCATCCGCTCCGCTGGAAACGGCCAGTAACACCTGATACAAATCAATAATGAAATCCTTGCATAAGACAGGCTTATTCGTAAGGGTTTTCACTTCTTCGAGCAAGTCAAAGCCTCCCCCAAAGTAGTGGACGTCCGTCAAAACCGAAATGGCGGAGCAACTTTGATTATAGGCTCCGATAATCTTTGGTACATCAGGCGTTTCTTGTAAAACACCCGCGCTCGGGGACTTGGGTTTGAGTTCCCCAATGAGGTGCAAGCCTGTTTTGGCTTCACGCAAGGCATGTTCAAAGCGAAAGGCATCAGCGTCGGCTTTCGGTTGAGCCACATTAAGCCAATACTCAATGGGGGCTTGAGATTTCCAAAGCGCCAGTTCTTTTCGTTTATGTTCGACAATTTCATCAAGAATGCTAAGCATCAAACACGTCTCGAAATAGTTGTTGTTAGTAGCTCTTTCAAAGTTTTAAGTTGCGGTTCAGTATAATTTTTTAAAAATATACTGAAAACAGAAACCTGCTTAAGGTCACGGTACTTGGGATTTTCTTGATCATGATAAGGAATCAGTTCGGAGTTTTCATCAATAAGCCTCTGGCCCTTAAAGATCCTAAGACTTTCTTGCTTAAACTTTGCCTCAAGCTCATCAAACCATAATCCATAATCTTCCCTAGACTGCCGCGAACGGTGGCCTTTATCAAAATAAATCGTTACATTTCTATTCTTAAAAGGTTCAACGATCATCTCTTCAACTATTTTTAGTAAGTGAGCTTGATCCGCTTTCGATTGAGGTATTGTTTCCGAATGTTTCACTCTTGGGTCGTAAGCTGAAAAATCCCTACTTGGATTTAGACCGAAAACATCCCTAAATTTAGAATCACGAACGATGCCTTGTCGTTGAGCGTGAGGTGGGGAAGAGAGGGAGAGAGCAGTCAAACGCATTTTGTTTTTCCTTAAATAAAACCTGATTTATATCTTTCAGATGAGCCACATTTGGGACAATGCATAAAATAGCCTTCTTATGATTAGATAAGAAGTAGTATACAAGCTATTTAGTTAAATATCTCAATAATAAAAATCCTAAATTTAGTAAGTACACTATTTTTTTCTAGGAATAAGAAAATTCAATTGCTTTGTTAAGTCTACAATTCCCAGAGATAAAAACCGAGACTGATCGGGGTCTGTATTTTTAGAAGCTTGGGCAGACTGAATTGCAATTTGTTTTTTAAGTCTTTCTATACGTTCAGAAATAGAAGGTTTTTTTACTACACTTGGTTTTCCTTGAACATTTGACTTAGTTATTTTAGGGCTTAAAATTGTCTTCTGATTCATTAACTGATTATAACGCTGTTCTAAAGCAGTAGGAAGACTTGATAACTGTTTTTTGAGTCGACGGGCTTTTTGTTTTAAGTTTTCAACCCTAGTATACCAGTCTTTTGGTGCTTTAGCATCTTTAGAAACTGTGAAATTCATTGCAGACTGTAATTTATCCAAAACTTTTGCTAGTTCTGAAAAAGAACTTCCTCCTTGTCGTTGAGTTTGAAAGGCGGGGGAGGGAGGGGGGGAGATTAAACGCATTTTGTTTATCCTTATAAATTTAAAGAAGCAAAAAAGGGGGTCAATCCAATTGACCCCCTTGAAAACAAAACTAAGCAGTGGCTTTGGCGGGCATTTTTAAGGCCACGTACTGGGTTAATTCCGCCAAACGGTTGGAATAGCCCGTTTCGTTGTCGTACCATGCTCCGATTTTCACCAAGTTGCCTTCCAAGACTCTCGTCATGGTGGGGTCATAAATGGAACTATGGGCATTGCCAATGAAATCGACCGACACCAAAGGATCGTGCATGTATTCCAAAACGCCTTTCAACTCGCCGTTGGCGGCTTTCAACATGGCGTCGTTAATGGCTTGCACGGTGACTGGCTTCGTGGACGTGAAGGTTAAATCCACAATGGAAACGTCAATGGTCGGGACTCGAACGGCGAAACCGTCCAATTTACCTTTAAGTGCAGGCAAGACCAAGCCAATGGCTTTTGCCGCACCTGTGGAGGTAGGAATAAGGTTAACGGCTGCAGATCTCGCACGACGAGGATCACTGTGAGGGGCGTCAATCAAGCGTTGGTCGCCTGTGTAGCTGTGAATCGTGGTCATCAAACCTTTTTCGATGCCCCAGTTTTCATGTAAGACTTTCGCCACAGGCGCCAAGCAGTTGGTGGTGCAACTGGCGTTGGAAATAATGTGGTGAATGTTGGCATCATAATCCGTGTGGTTAATACCTACGGCAAAGGTGCCGTCTTCATTGCTCGCAGGGGCAGAAATAATCACTTTTTTAGCACCCGCGTCAATATGCGCTTGCGCTTTTTTAGCATCCGTAAAAAAGCCTGTACATTCAAGGACAATATCGACACCCGCTGTTCCCCAAGGAATATCCGCAGGGTTACGTTCGCTGTAGACGCGAATGGCTTTGCCGTTGACGATGATGTTTTGATCGTCATGGGTGACCTCAGCATCCAAAATGCCATGGGTTGAATCATATTTCAATAAATACGCCAACATATCGGTGGAGGTTAAATCATTAATCGCGACAACATCCAAGTCAACGTTAGGGTTTTGTAACATGGCACGGAAGGTCATGCGTCCGATGCGTCCGAATCCATTAATTCCAACTTTAGACATAGTAAGGTTCTCCAAACAACTAAATAGTAAAGCAAAGGAAAGATTGAACAACAATAAATCCAAATATAGTTTACCTCAAAAAAAAAGAAAGGGAAATAAAAGGGTAAAATAGGGTATTTTTAACTTTGTAACAAAATGTTTCATCTTGCTCAAGTCTTTTGTCATAGCGTTCGATAGTCTATTTGTAAGTTGGAATTCATTTTTCTCTCTTGTTACTCGCTCAGTGGGAACGGATTTCCCTTTAATCATTAAAGGTGCTGATTATCATGACTACTTCACAAACTACCGTAACCGTTTCTCCTTTAAAGCAACAAAGTCAAACGACCCAAGTCTTAATCGCCTCCACGCGTATTCAGTCTTTGGATCAAGTTGATTTTTTAAATACCGTTGAAACAACTCGTTCTCCTTATGCGTTACAAAGCCGTATTTTAGAAGAAGCGACTCAAAATCAACAAGAAGCGACTCGTCGTGTGCAAAACTTAAAAAATAGCCAAGGCATCCAAAAAAACGCTCTACGTCAAGCTCAAGCGATTTATTTAAGTAGCCAAGACAATAATTCCGAAGCAACCGCTTCCTTATGGCAAGCGTATACCAGTGACTTGAGTCAAGTGATTCAAGACGAAGACAATGTCTATAGCCAAGAATTTGTGGTCAAGGCCTTGCCTGAAGCGAACACACTGTTACAATATATTCCTCTTTCCTTCACCACGACGGAAGTAGGCGTTCAAGAGCAGTTGCGTCAAATGCTGAGCTATTGGCATGATCAAGAAGATCTTTTAAGCAATCGTTTAGAACGTGAGCAAAAAGCCTTAAATGTTGCCAATATTACCATTGCCAATGCTGAAGCGGCTTCTCCTCGTGTGAATCCTGCTGAGCTTTTAAAATAAATAACGAATACGATCCATAGTCTACAAACAGGGTGCTTCTTTGGAAGCACTCTGTTTTGCTTTAGACCAAAGTCGTCGCGAGTTCCCCTAGCATGGCGGCTAAGACCTCTTCAGGGTGCTCTGCCTCATAAATCGGACGGCCAACCACCAGATGCGTCGCCCCTTCTTGTGAAGCGTTTAAAGGGGTTAAGACACGGGCTTGATCGTCCGCGTGGCCATAGGCGAGAGGACGAATTCCTGGGGTGACTTTTAAGAAGTCTGGCCCAAGCGCTTCACGTAAACGGGCTGCTTCTTCCGCGGAACAGACCACGCCTTGAAGTCCCGCGTCTTTCGCTTGGCGTGCCAAATGTTGGACCATTTCTGACAAAGTCAAGCGGCTTTGTAAGTCCTGTGAAAAATCCTTGGGGTGATGACTGGTTAAAATGGTGACGCCAATGAGGTTCACCGTAGGAATCCCCAAGCGGTCCGCGCTTTTTTGAGCCTGCTCTGCTGCCCGTTGCATCATTTCAAAGCCGCCAAGGGTATGGACGTTTAAGAATCTGGCGCCTCCTCGAATCAAAACATCGACGGTGCGAACGACGGTTTGGGGAATATCATGCAATTTTAAATCCACAAACACCTTTAAACCTTGCGATTCTAACAATTCAATCAGCTCAATCCCTGCTTCGTAAAAAAGAGACATGCCCACTTTCACATGAGTCAGACCCGCGGGTTTTAGACGCTCCACCAGTGCGAGTGCTTCGCGTTTGCCTCGAACGTCTAAGGCGACAATAATAGGGGGAATCGTAGAGGCCACTTCGCTTTGTGACGGCTTAGACATTGGGTGAATGCTCCATACCTATGAATGAGACCGATCTAGATTTTCGTCCCAGAATAAATGAGTTATTTCTTTACTTTACCATAAGCATGAAATAATATATAATTAGGTCTTAAAAGAACCTTAGTCTTGGAATTTGTGCGGACTATCCGTCCTTATACTTTATAACTTAGAGGACATTTTCTATGATGACTTCTCGTCCCCAGCCCGAACTTTCCAGCTCTCCTATTCATACGTCTCTGAAAAACACCACGTTTCAAGCCATTCGCCATACGCGTTGGTATGATGAATATGCCAATCTCAAAATGGCCTTGCATTTGTTATATCTTTGTCCCAAAGGGATGCAGCAAGTCTTGACCGCTCGATTTTTAAAAGCGCTCTGTAAGCGCCTAGATTTGTCTCTGATTCAAGCACAAGAAGCCTTTAAGCATGTGCCCGCTTGTGAACGTCGCCAAAATCGTTGGTACGACGAATTGCCACATCTTAGGGTGGCCTTGGCCTTGCTTAAACCATTGCCCGTGAGTCAAATTAAGTTTATGGCAAAGCAGTGGCATCAAATGTTTGGGGATTTGCTCTTAGAAGAAGAAAATCTTACCCCCTTAGCGACCCCACAACCGATGACCGATAAAGGATAAAGCATGTCAACGACGAACCCCTATCAATTAGCCGTCTTTATTTCGGGTACAGGGTCGAATATGCAAGCGATCCATCGCGCTATTTTGGATGGGGTACTTACTCATGCGGACTTGACACTGGTGTTTAGTCAAAAGCCTCAAGCCCAAGGCTTAGAATATGCGCGTGAGCACCACATTCCCACCTTATGTTTAACCCCCCGTGATTTTGATTCTCCCGAAGCGTTTGATTACGCCTTATTCAGTGAGCTACAGGCACGACAGATTGATTATATTGCCTTGGCGGGCTATTTGAAAATTTTAACTCCCATTTTAACCACCCCCTATGCAGGTAAAATCACGAATATCCATCCCAGTTTGCTCCCTGCCTATGGGGGGACTCATATGTTTGGGAATCGGGTTCATGCGAGTGTTTTGGCCAATGCTGAAAAATATACGGGCTGTACCGTCCACATGGTCACGGATGAAGTGGATTCAGGTCCTATTTTAGGACAGAGTCGCGTTGAAGTCTTACCAGACGACACGGTTGAAAGCTTGGCACAGCGAGTGTTACGAGAAGAACATGCGCTGTACCCTCTTGTTTTGGAGCGTTTTATGTTGGGGCAATTAGAGACAGTGGCCAGATAATTTATTCTAAGCATTTTTTAGGGACACTTTTCTTCTTTCTCTATATTCTGTTGAGATTTCATTTTGGCAAAAGCAAGGCCCCTGCAAAAGGCAAGAAGGCGGTAAAACGCCTTTTTGTCTTGTCGAAGCGAGAAAAAAGCCGTCGGCCATGATTCATCAATCCAAACAAGCACTCAATTTTGTGACGCTCTTGATACAGTGCTTTATCATAAAACCTTGTTTCTACACGGTTTTGACGAGGAGGGATATGAGGTTCAATCCCCTGATTCCGGGCAAAATCACGAACAGCCTCACAATCATCGCCCTTGTCCGCCAGCAAGGCTGCCGCCTGAAGCGTCCAAATTAGAGCAATGGCGTGAGTCGCGTCGTGAACCTGAGCCCCACGAACCCTAAAGTCTAACGGATTGCTTAAGGCATCGCAGACGGCTTCATTTTTGGCGTAAATTTCTGGAAACCCGCATCAATACTCATAAATCCCTGCCCATTGATAGGAATTAAGACGCAGCGAATAAGGCATATACACGCTCCTTTTAAAGAAGGGTATTAGGCCTCTTAATAAATCTCAACAGAAGCCAGAAGATTGACAAAAAGAACCTACACAAAAAGTGCGATCTCTTATCAAAACCGCTGTTCGACCTTACATCCGAAGTGAAGAGGACGTTTTATTAGGAAAGAAGATTATCCCTGGTTTGGCTTTAGAAAAACCTCCCAGTTCTGAAGAAAGCGAAGCCGTTATTGAGCAGGCAGAACGAGTAGATCCACTCTTGGCAAAAGCAATTAAACGTTATTTCAAGTCTGGTGTGAGTTCTGGTCAATTTACAGCCGCACAGCTCGCCATCGATTTTTTATCAAAATCCCCTATTGAGCTTTCCTATTGAGCTCCTCTATTGAGGAAGGGCCAAGTTCAGGCCTTGCAAAAATTTGACGTCTTTCCGCCAGTTTTCTTTGACTTTGACATCCAGCTTTAAAAAGACCTGCTCCCCCAATAAACGTTCAATTTTAAGGCGCGCCCGCTCCCCAATAAGACGGATCATCGTGCCTGCTTTCCCAATGAGCATCCCCCGTTGAGATTTACGGTTCACATAGAGCGTGACGTATAAATGAGGCATTTTTTCATGCGTTTCATCAAAGACATCTACTCCAATGGCCACGGAATGGGGGATTTCATCCTGCGTGTTGAGTAGGACTTGTTCTCGGACCAATTCGGCGACCATCTCTCTTAAACGTTGGTCGGTTAAGGTGTCGTCTTCATAATACTTGGGGCCCTTGGGCAAGGATTCAAACATGGCTTCGGTCAATACATTTTTTTGCTTCCCTGTTTTGGCAGAGGTATGCAAGCAACGTTTGTACATCCCTTTAGCCGTTAAAAACAACTGTTGGTAAGCCTTGCTACGTTCTTCATACAGCGCGGGATTACCCGTTAAGCGGTCGACTTTATTTAAAATGAGATAAACAGGGCGCTTGGTGGACAAGGCTTGTTCGACGATCCATGCATCACCACGGCCTGGGGGGCTGGTAATATCCATTACACAAAAAAGCACATCCGCTTCTTTTAACGCGGCGTAACCTTCTTTGACTAAAAAGGTGCCTAAGGCATCAATCGGTTTTGAAAAGCCTGGGGTATCTAGAATCACCAACTGCGCGTCGGGACGGGTCATCACCCCACGAATACGGTGGCGTGTGGTTTGCATCACAGGGGAGCAAATGGCAATTTTTTGACCCATCAGCTGGTTTAACAAGGTTGATTTGCCTACATTGGGTCGACCCACTAAGGCCACAAAACCAGAGCGAAAGCCGTCTGGGGTTTCTAAACGAGTGGGATCTACCGAAATAGGGAGAGATTCCCCCTCTATTTCATCGGAAATATCAAAAATAACAGGGGCATCAATTGGGGAGAGTGAAGAGGAGATCATCATGCGAATGGCATACCTTATATCAAGGGTCGAGGCGACGGTAAAGGTGGACTAAAACCACTTTATTTATTTTACTTTCAAAACAAAAGTGATACAAGCCTTGTGCGTTCGTTTTTTGAATTTCAAGTCCCCCTATGTTATTTTATAAGGTATGCTTGAATGAAGCGAGCACTCCGACGAGAAGGAATCCCGCTTTTTTAAAGTACATGAAATCCAGCAGAAAAATGAGGCGTCTATTGGCAAAACAATCGCTTGGATTATGGATACAAACAGCGTGGGTTTCGCTTCGTCTCTATATGCATTTGGGACTCGAACTCCTTTACCGCTTACAAAAAGGCTTGGCTGCGGGACTTTTGGGTGGAATTTTAGGGGCCTTTATGGCGGTGCATCAGCAAGCCTTGGGGGAACTGTGCTTGCTTCCTGCCTGGGGGGTTAAGGGGATTCTGCTCGCCTTTTTGGCGGGGGGACTTTTTTGGGGACGTTTCACCCCTTGGCTAAAGCGATTATGTCTATGGGGTATATGTGTGGGCTTGGGCTATCTTGTAGCGCTTGGTCGATTTCATCCCGTTGAAGTACCCGCGTATTTAAATGCGCAATTCGTGCGTCTGCCCGGGAAATTACTGCCTCATGAAAAAGGCGTGGTGCTTGAAACGCGTCATCTCGATACCGCCACGAATGTTCATATTCTATTAAAGACAGGGAAAAATGCCCCTGCGCTCCCTCCTGTGGGTAGTCAAACCTGTGTGTCAGGATTTTTAAAATTAGGCCAAGCCCCACGGTTTTTAGGGGATTTTAATGAACGTCAGTATCTGCAAGGCATGGGGGTGGCGGGCACTTTATTTAAAGCCCGTGTGAATGAAGATTGCCTGCAGTATGAATCAATTGAAACGGGTGTGCCTCCTTCTGTTTCATGGTTACGGGAACTCTATTTGCGCCCCTTACCGTGGATTTTTAAAAAACGTCAAGCCTTTATTCACGATTTGCAAGCGGGCTTGGGGCTTAATGCGGGAAGCTTGTTGGGGGGAATGGTCTTGGGGGATCGCGCCAGTCCTTTGCCTGCCGCACTAAAAAAGGCCTTTGTCGAAACGGGGCAAATCCATTTGGTGGCCGCAAGTGGCATGAATGTGGCGATTATCGCCGCAGGGCTTCTTTTTGTGTTGCGCTTGATCCCACGTTTGCCTCGAGGGCTGGCCTTTACGCTTGCCAGTATAGGAGTGGTTTTTTATGGGGCAGCGACGGGGTTTCCTCCCTCTATTTTAAGAGCGGTGGTCATGTGGTTGATTGGCGTGTGGATGAAATACCTATTTCGCCCGTTAAACCCCTTGTTTTTACTTTTAGTCGCCATTACGTTTTTAATTGTTGTAGAACCGCAACTCTGCTTAAGTCTGGGCTTTCAACTCTCCGTGTTAACGACATTTGGTTTGGTGACTTTATATACCCAAATTGAAGCGTATTTTAAAACACAAGGCTGGGATGCCAAACGTAGTATTGGCGTAGGGATTCTTTCAGCGGGAGCTTTAACCGCGGTGGCTCAATTATACGCGACTCCCCTACTCTTATTTACGTTTTATCAAATCCCTTTACACGCGATTGTGATGAATCTGCTGAGTGGCTTATTGGTGGCCCCTCTTACCGTATGGGGATTTTTAGGGTTCGGCCTGTTTTGTTTGTCACCAATCTGTGCTAAATTTTTCTTATTTCCGACGCAATATCTCCTTCAGCTTCAAGTGGCATGGACACTATGGGGGGCTTCCTTTCCCCAGCTCCAATGGTCTACAGTGGCCTTGCCTTCTTGGTGGATGTTCAGTACCTATGCCGTCTTGCTGAGCTTACCGTGGTGGAAAAGAGCATGGTTTTTTTCAACAACTCTTTCAAAATGGGTGTTGAAAGGAAAAGCCTTCGCTTTTGTTCTAGGGGGGGGTATTATAGCCTTAGTGATCTTTCCATTTTATTGGGATGCGACTCGCTTTCAACGCCATGCCCCAGTGGAATGGATTTCCCTTCCTGTGGGGGAAACCGCACGACGAGAAGGCGTTAAGTTGCTTCATTATAATCCAAGGCCTCAAAATCCCAGCCACTTTAAGAGTATCCTTTTTCTTTCTCATCCCTTGTCGTATTGGGATATTAAGGATCTGGCTGGATATTTTAAAGCACAGCACCTTCCTCCGCCTGAAGAGGTGGTTTTATTAGAGTTGCCTTTACCGTCTCATCTCAAGGTTAAAAAGACTCAAGCAAAAAAATATCATCCTAAAAAAAAGCGTAAAAAATATCAAAAAACCAAATCAAAAAAACATCGTTTGAGTGACGCGACCAAACGTTTACACCGCTTGGAAAAGAATATCCGTCGCTTGTCGAAGGGGGATGTTCAGTATTTGAGTAAAGCCAGTCAACGAGATTTTAAAAAACGAATAGAAGACACTTCAAAAAGCAAATCCACTAAAGAAGAGTCCCTATTTTTGATCGCGTTTTTTGACCAAAGCCCCGCCTTAAAATTGCCTAAACTGGGCGCGAATGAAGAGGCTCACTTTGTGAAAGACGTCCCCACTTGGGTGATGCAACCCCCTACTCAGGCGACGTGGAAAATAAGGCTTCCTGCGAGTCCTTCCCAAGCCGAAACTGATATTTTTAGTCAGGCTAGAACAGAAAAAAAACAGCTTCACAAGAAAAAATATAAAAAACTAAAGAAGCGACATTCGGCTTCAAAAAAAGCCCTTCGTTTGAAGCAAAAACGTGGAGCACGGCGTAGACTTCAAGCAGAGGCCTTTGAACGCGCCCTTCGCGAGCAGTGGCCACAGATTCAGGTCAGTCGATGGGATCATCATCAGGGTTCTTTGCTAGAATGGCACTTTGCTCCGCAGGGAAGCTTACAATTGCGGTGGGAAGCCGCTGATTTTAGGCTTAAAAACAACTGGCACGCCTACGATACACCTCACGGAAGGCGTTACCAGTTGCATTGGGAACGACTGCCGTTGCTTTAAAAAACGACGACTTTGCCGTGAAGCAAAATCGTCGGAAAATATGATAAATGCGCTAAATTTAAACCTCTACTGATTAAACAGTGGTTGCTTCAGTAGGAGATGAGGAGAAAATAGCTTTTATGTCATCTAATTCCTCTTTCGGGATCAAAGACCTAGGGTCTTTGTCTTTTATAGCTGCCTCGTTAAGCTCCTGTAAATACTTCGGAGTACTCTTTAAACCACGAATACTCCATCCAGTTTCCTCCTCGTATTTGCTATCAAGCTTATGAGGTAAATGCACCGTTACATTGAGTTTATCCTCATCAGTAATAGTGGTCTTCACGTGTTGAGGCTGATTCTTCTCCATACAATCACCTACATGAGAAGAAGATCTCTGCTCTCCAGTCTTTAGAGGCTTTAAAGAATCCAGACTCTCTAACACGAGTTGCGCACGCGTAATATAGTTTGGATTATTGTCGGGAGCTTCTAAGTGCATCGAAGCTAAAAAACCATCCTCCTTTTGCTCGAATAATTTGCTAAAGCCCGCTTTAAGTTCAGAATAGGCAGTAGCCGCAGGAGGTATATTACTACCAACTCTCTCGGGTATTTGGTGAAACAAACATACCAAGTAATCCTCAAAAGGTTTTGCATCTTTTACAATGGCACCTTGACGTTGCTGTAAGGGATCTTTTTCATGAACCGTACTTACTTTATATAAGTTACTATGGGGGGGTAAAGACATCGACATCTACGAGTGTTCCTTAAATTATTGAGAAAAGTATCATCTAAAAACGTTGAATCGAGATGATCTGGATTCAAGCCTCCCCTATCTTAGCACCTCAACGTTTTAAGAAAAGACAGCATGGAGACATTGTTACATTGGTGATTTCAAAGGCGTGTGGAGTTTTTAATACGCCTTTGAAGCTTATAAAACCCGTAACACACAGTCAACAGCACGGGTGGAAGGGAGCTTGCGAATGGTATCCAAAGCCTCCTGCACGTCGTATTCCTTGGCGATATGCGTCACCACCATCAAGCTGGTATAGGGATTGTTTTGGGGGTTAGGTAATTGTAGAAAAGATTCCAAGCTCACGCGGGCATTGCCAAAAGCGTTGCCTAGGGCCGCTAAAACGCCAGGTTCATCCGCAGTCGTCATACGAATATAATAACGATTCGTGGTTTCCCCAATCGGCTGAAGGACAGCGGGTTCCTTAAGGCTTAATTCCATTGAAGCGACAGGGTGAAGATTCCCCGCACGCAAATCAGCAACAATGGCCAAGACATCCCCCATCACAGAACTCGCAGTGGGGAGTTCTCCTGCGCCTTTGCCCGAAAACATGGCATCCCCGACGGCATCCCCACGCACCCAAATGGCGTTATATTCATTATGGACAGAAGACAAAGGGTGCTCATTGGGAACCAACATGGGGTGTACTCGAACATCTGGCTTGCTGGCTTTTAAACGAGCCAAAGCCACCAAGCGAATGGTATAGCCAAATTGCTTGGCATAGGCCACTTCTTGAGGCGTAATAGGAGTAATCCCTTCAACGGTCATATCCTTTACATTCACCCAATGTCCTGTTGCAAGGCCTGCTAAAATAGCGATTTTATACGCCGCATCAAAGCCTTCGACATCACTGCTGGGGTCTGCTTCGGCGTAGCCCAAGGCTTTCGCTTTTTCAAGGGCATCTTCATAGGTCCAGCCGTCTTGCATCATACGCGTTAAAATATAATTGGTGGTGCCGTTTAAAATCCCTGCAATTTCTTCAATAGTATTGGCGGCTAAGCCCATTTTTAAAGGGGTGACAATCGGAACGCCCCCTGCAACCGCCGCTTCAAAGAGTAAGCTCACCCGATGCGCTTTGGCAAGGGCGAATAATTCGGGGCCATGTTGTGCAATTAAGGCTTTATTGGCCGTCACCACATGTTTCCCTGAACGAATGGCCGTTTCTAAAAACGGCTTGGTACTGTCTACCCCTCCGGCGACTTCAATTAAAATATCGACATCGTCACGCAAAGCCACGGCCATTGCATCAGTGGTCAATAGCGCAGGGTCTAAATCCTCTAAACCGCGCTCCTTGTCTAGATTCTGAACCGCGACGGCTCGTACATCTAAACCTGTTTGACGTTGAATTAATTTAAAGGTGCCTTGTCCGACCGTCCCTAAACCAATCATGCCAATGCGAATAGGGGGTAGATTCTCGTTTTGGGTCGAGGCGCTGAGTTCGACGTTTGGGGAAGAGGCAGTCATCATAAAAAGCAGTCCTTATAATAAATGAATAGAAGACAAGCCTGATTTAAGGCGCTTCTTTAGGGACGGTCGTCATTACTAAGGCTCCCAAAAACGGGGAGGGATTTATTGACTCTATTTTATCACAAAGACTCGTTGTCGGCTGATGGGTTTTCTCCGTGGGTATTTTTGGGGTTTTGGCGGCGTTCACTAGGTGTTGTAATAATGTAAAGCAAGCGCTGAGCGTTGTGCCTGTGGTCATAAAATCATCGACCACTAAGAGGGAGGGGGCTTCAGATGAAGTCAAGAGAGCGGCGTGAAATCGTGCTTTAAAATGGGGATGGAGTTGAAAACGATCTTGCATGAGCCGTTGGCGTTCAGGGATACTTGTGCTGCGATGTAAGGGGAGGGTGTTTTTGGGGTCTGTAAATTCAAAGGCATTGGGGACATAAATCCACTGTTTTTCACGACAAAGCGCGACCCAAATCGGCGCAAATAGATTGGGGCGTCCCGCACGAATCGGGGGATGCACGACATAGAGCGTGCCTTGAATATTTTCTAAGTCGGGAATTAGCTCAAGGGCTTGCCGAAAAGCGCTTTGAATCAAGAAAAACGCCCCATAACGTTGATAAAACTTCACGCCATACCAAATACGGTGGACTCGTCGGTTCCAGCTAAAGACTTCCCAGACGGGGAAGGCTTGATGAAGCCGTGTCGTGCATTTAGGGTCAAAGCCCGTAGCCTGCTGGCAGTTTTCACATAAGGCGCTGACCGCCTGCGTCACTTGACAGCGCGGGCAATGCTCTACGCCGAGGAGGCTTTGTAGTTCGTGAAATAAGCGAAGTAGAATCATGACAATCCTGTGACGATTTGTCTTATTAAAGGGTGTATTTTCAATGAGTTGCATAACATAGGTGACATCATTACAACCTTAAGGGGACGACGATCGCGAAGAGGCCCTATTTATTTTCAATGACTTATAATCATTATATAATCAACATAGCGTCTCGTCTTTTTTAGAGAGCTTAGAACCAATCTCATCTTTTGTGAACCAAGCCTTCCCCGCATCGTCTAAAATATTCAATAAGATCGTCACTCGTCAGGGTGTTTTCGGACACCACATCATAAGCAAGCGTTCCGTTGCACGACGCCTGCTTATGGTGGATGGGTATTTTTATAAGTGGTCTTGAATCATAGAATAAGCAAGGGAGAGAAAAGCTTTCCTAAAAAACAGTTTTCTACTATAATTTGGGATAAGTTCTTTTGTTTCGGCAAGGACTCAAGAAAAAAGGACCTTCGCATGAATGCTAATGCTTCCGTGCTAGATGAACTCTTTCCTAATTATGATCAAGGGGCAATGCCTTCTGAAGCAAAACAATCTTATGTCTCTACCATAGATGCCACCGCGTCTATGGATGTTCTGCTTGAAAATATTCGAAAAAAAACGAATCCCTTTGACAAATTAAAAGAAGGTATTCAACAGTTGCCCCTTGAAATCGAAGCATTGGAAGAGGCTCAAGCCTTCTTAGAAACGTCAGACTATTTGGGCCAAATTCCTGAAGCGGAACAAAGTGTATTGCGTCGTTCTTTGCTTGAAAGCTTTAAGCATGAAAGGGCCGCCTTGTCTGAAGAGGCGCTAAAAGATTTGGATTTTGAGTTACCGCCTCCCCCTGATACGGATGATTACCTCGTTAAAACCACCACGCTGATTGCCAGAAAAGTGGCGGCCATTTTAAATCGTGACCGCTTTGTGCACGATGTATTTCAAACGGGAGATTTACAAATGCAAAAGCATATTTTGGTGAAGCATTTACTAAATCTCTTAAATGAAAATCAAGCGCTTAAAAAGGATTTAAAGGCTTCTCAGGATGAGCTGGCCCGCTATTCCCCTTCGGGATTGGGGTTGTTTAAACGAAAAAAAGCGCCTCCTTCTCCCCGTCCATAGCCGTTTATAACTTCCACGAAATAAAATTATTACAATTGTAGTTAAACGCTTGCTTTTTTAAGTGATGTATCGTAGTATTTAGATTGAATCGTATTCGCTAAGTGTTTGCTCCCGTGTTTGGTTTTGAAATGGTTTCAGGACAAAATGGTTTAGGATATTGCGTATGATGATGGGTTCTTCCCCACTGAGTTCAGGTCGAAAGTTTAACATGCCTTCGCCTTATGATGCGCCCTTACAAGGGGGGTTGGATCGAACGCAGGCCAAGCGTATGGCCTTAGAGCCCCACTTACAGCATCAACATGAAATTACTTCCCCTCCTCCGCCTCAACCTCGATTAGGCTCCACGCAAGCCATTATTCAGCAACGTAAGCAGTTGGATCAAGACGTCTTTGAAAAGCAAAACGTTCAGCAAAGTAATATGCAACGATCCGCTTTGGAAGTGCCTCAAAAAGCCCCTTCCGTTTTGGGGCAATTGCAACAATTGGCCAATTCGACCCGTCAGTTTTTAAATCAGCTTGATCGTCTTAATCAGTCTGACTTGAGTCAGCGCCAAGCCCAAGGCATACAACTTCGCTCAGATGAAGGGCGTCATCAGGAACATCATCAAAACGCCACCTTGTACATGCGCCTAAAGGAACCTTCCGTGGTGACGAAATCTCGGCGTGAAGAAGATGTAGCGCGTCGCAAAGCAAAACAGGCGCGTTTGGGAATTAAAGGCAAAGACGCGCGTTCGACGACGCATCGAAACTTGGCGGCGGATCAAGAAGAAGAGTGGCTAGAGCCTCTACTCTAAAGTGCTAACACGTGTTTTTTTGCTCGTAACGCTTTGTCGTGCTGAAATCTCCGACTTTTACTTGCCTGCGTCGGCTAGGGTTTTGGGGGTTTAGAGATTCTTACTTTTACTTTTCCCTGTCCCGCTCCGAAATACGTTTTCATGAACCAAGCGCCCACTTTTTTTGTTTTAGCGAGAGCCCCCTCTGTACTGGGTTTGACGGGCCCTTTTTCGCTGCCAGAGGGAGGCCTCCTCCACGCATTCCTTCTGTTTTTATTTACTGCTTCTGCCACTTGCTGATTGGTATTTTCGGCGTCTGTCTCAGGATTTTTTATATCAGCAGGATAAGCGAGTTTGGCCATCACACACATCACATAAGCAAATATCTGATAAGTAAAATCTAAGGCAGGAGGTACCATCTGATAAATAAAATCGGAGACGCTATTTCCCGTGGGGGAGGGTACAATGGGTGTGTGTTTTATAATTGTACTTTTTAGGTTTCCGTCTATTTCTTGATAACTTCTTACAGCTTGTCCCCACCCGTTTTTAGCGGTGTTCCCTATGTTGTTTTTTGCTTCATTCCATGCGTTCCCCCCTCCTTTGAATACTTCATCGATGACTTGCCCTGCTTGTTCAGACCAGTCTTTTTCGCGGACTTCTACCACGCGTTCCCTCGGGGGGGGGGCTTCTAAACTGGGGTGCAGTGGTTTTTCTAAAGGGGTCGTTTTCCCCAATAGCGCCGTGCTGAGTTTCTCCCAAAATAAGGCGTAAAATGCCACGCCTGCCAAAAGAATCCCCCCCGCCCCTAAAATAGCCTTACTCGGTCTGAGTTGACCTGCTTTAACAGGTGCTTTCGACGTCGGTGCTTTTTCAGCCCGCGCTAAGGAAGACGCTTCCCACTGCTGGCGCACCGCCTCATAAAAAGAGGGGTTCGGCCTCTTTCGGGCATAAATTTCGTCGTAAAGAGAAGGGAAAGCAGGGGGTCTCATAGACAAATACCTTAATAGCCATCTTAATACCAGCACTAAAACCAAAACACTCGTTTTTTGGAACACCTAAAAACACATTCATGTTATGCTAACAAAAACAATACGCGTATTCAAAAAAACGTTCAAAATAGATTCAAACCATAGGTTTTTTGCTTCATGCTACAGTCGCATTTTCCCTTGTATCGTAAATATCGCCCGCAGACGCTGGCGCAACTGGTCGGACAAGCCTCCGTAGCGCAGGCCTTGGGTCATGCTATTGAAATGAAGCGCATTGCGCATGCCTACTTATTTACGGGTCCTCGAGGCACGGGGAAGACCTCGTCTGCTCGTATTTTGGCCAAGTCTTTAAATTGTCAGCAAGGCCCGACGGCAACGCCTTGTCAAACCTGTGATTCTTGTATCAATATTACAGATGGTCATGATTTAGACGTCATTGAATTTGATGCTGCATCAAACGGTGGGGTGGAAGACGCGCGAGACCTGATTGAATCTTGCCAATTTTCCCCCATGGGTTCTGGCTATAAAATTTATATTATTGATGAAATTCATATGTTGTCTACCCAAGCTTTTAACGCCTTACTCAAAACCTTGGAAGAACCACCGAATCGTGTGGTCTTTATTTTTGCGACCACCGAAGCCCATAAGGTTTTACCTACGATTGTATCGCGATGCCAGCAGTTTCATTTTAACCGTATTTCAACCCCCGCCATTCACCAACACTTAATTGAAGTGTGCCAGATGGAGTCTTTAAACATTGAAGCGGACGCCCTGCTCCATTTGGCGAGGCAAGCCCGTGGGGGACTGCGTGACGCCCTTTCGACTTTGGATCAAAGCGCGGTTTTGGCTCGCTCTCAAAGCGACCCGTTTACGCTTGCGGCCTTAATTGAATTTTTAGGTGAAGTGCCTGAAGAGCAAATGATTGCCCTTTTAAAAGCCGTGCTTGAAGAAGATTGCCTCCACGTTTTAAACTATTTAGACGGCTTTAACCGTGGGGGCATAGAAGCGCGACAAGTGGTACAGCCTTTAATGTTGAGCCTGCGTCATGTGTTGGTGGCGGCTTCTGTGGGAATAGAGCTGTTGAGCCCCGATGATTTAGATACCTCTGAAGCGGTGCTAGAAGCGGTTAAGACCTTGGCCCCTCGCGTAACACCTGCCCAAATCACAGGGATGATGAACGCCTTGCATCGTTTAGAGCAAGAACTTCGCAGTGCGCAAGACCCCGCCTTGACTTTAGAAGTGGGCTTATTGGCGATGACCTTAAAAACCTTTGACACGGATTTAAGTCCGTTGATTCAGCGCATTGATGCCTTAGAAGCGCAAGTCAAGGCCTTGTCTTTAAAGTCACCTCCCGCTTACGCGGCGACCTTACCCGCACCGTCCATGCCGACGGCGTTGCCTCCTACAGGGCCACCGGCTTATCACCCCCCCTTGGCGCCTGCTCCCCTTGCATCACCTACATTGCAAACGGGAACTCCCCTCTCGGTTTCCTCCCAACCCACCGCCTCTCCACGAGTCACCCCTGCCACTCCTCCCCCAAGTCCGACGGGGAATCTACAGGATTTGCATCAGCGTATTTGCCACGCCATTCGTTCAGGGGCCGCACGTCCTTTATTTTTACAACATGTGCATATTTTGTCTCAAGACGCCTCAAAAATCGTCTTGTCTTGTAAAAGTCCTGCCTTACTTAAAATGATGCAAACACCTGATAAATTGGGTCAATATAAAGAAGCGGCCGCTCATGTTTTGGGTCAGGATATTCATATTGCGTTTAATACCACTAGCACTGCACCTTTGCCTGCCTCTCAAACGCGTTTAGATGCCCCGTCGTTGCCGTCCGCTCCCTCCATGCCGACCATGACTTCAGCCAGCCCCTCCGTCACGTCTCGAGAGCCTGCTTCTTCTCCTTCTTCTCTTGCTTTGCCTCCTAGCGTGGAAGAGGCGACGAGTGCTCCTTTACTTTCTCCCTTGGCCGACATGCCGTCTTTACTGTTTGAAGAAATTCTGCCCGCCCCTTCAGAGGAAGCCCCTCCTTTATGGGAAGATGAATTAAGTACGCCTCCCTTGTCTCCTCCTCCACTCCCGAATGCTCCAGCAGAAAGTGGACCGCTTATTTTGCAGGGGTCAGGCGAAAACTGGGAAGAATCCAGAGGCTTTGTCACGCAACTTCTACAGGCGACGGATCTTGAAGCCACCAGTTTGGGTGAAGAGTTGATCGAAACCATTGAAGAAGAGTCTGCGTTAAACGAGGATCTTTAAACGTTAGGTATTTTTCAAAGATTTGAAAAATACCCCCACGCCATGAAAGAGTAGGGGTATCAATTTTTCAAATAATGGGAAGGCTTACACCAGCTTGCTTAAATCCAAACCTGGAGGGATTAAGACTTCGTTAATCGCCACAATAATAGATTTATTTTCTGTGGTGAGTACTTTTTCACCTTCAACAATTTGCTGACCATTAATCACCCGAGGCGCTGTTTCGCTTCCTGTTAAGACATTATTGTCTAAGTTATTCGCCAATAAAGAATCGAATCCTTTGGTTTGGCCATTAAAACTAACAGCGTCCCCACTGACGTGATATTGTAAAATTTGCTTTAAAATTTCACTATTTTCAGGCTTTAATAAGGCTGTTTTGATTTTAGGGTCTAATTTATTAAAGGCTTCTTCTGTCGGTGCCAGAATGGTCACGGGTTTGCTCTTTTCTAAATCAGATAAGGCGGTGGTCAATTGGCTCGCGTCTAACAGCGCATTCAGTGTGGCAAGCTGAGTATTCGCTTTTAAAGCTTTAGAAGCCGTCGCGTTATCTCCAGGGGGAACAGGATCCACTACGGGGAGACCGACGAGCTTGCTTAAATCCACATCAGGTGGGATTAAGATGTCATCAACAGGAATCAGCACAGAGCCGTTGGGCAGTGTCTTGGCCGCTTGTCCTGTAATGATTTGCTTCCCGTTAATAATGCTTGGTTTTTCGGCCGTACCAGTCAAAACACTTTGATCCACCGTATTTTCTCTTAAGCTGTCTATATTTTGCGGTTCATCGGTGAATTTCAAAGGTTTATCTGCCACATGATACTGTAAAATTTTATCTAAAGTCGCTTTATTTTCAGGGAGGAGTAAAGCGGCCTTAACTTTAGGATCCAGTTTATTAAAGGCGGCTTCCGTCGGTGCAAAAATAGTAACTGGGCCTTTCGATTCTTGCTGGGCGATGGTGTTATCAAAATTCGAGTTTTTTAAAACAGATTTAAAAGTTCCAAGACTTGCATTTTCACTAATACCAGCTAACGAAGGAGCAATAGGGAGTTTACGATTAGAAATTAGATCAAATAATCGGGTAAAGAGTTGCCCGATTTGAGGATTTAAACGCGTCAGAATAGATAGGAGTACGGCAATAAAAAGTCCATTGGGTTGTTGGCTATAACGAGGGAGGCAGGGTTCCGCCACCGTGGTATTTTGTTTACTGAAAACATCTCCACTGGCAGAAATTAAATCTAAAAATTCAGAAGGTTTCAAGTCTGAATGGGGATTGGCGGCTGTATTCGCCGTATTGTAATTAGAAAAAGAAGCACTACTTGAATTGATATTGAAGTTCATGGCAAAATACGTTCCTATACTTAGAGTTATACAGAGATAGCTCACTGAAGTAGTAAGCGCATCTTGAGGGGTATCGAAGTATAGAGATTGAAAGTACCACTTTTGTAATGATTTGTTACATAAGCCCTACGCTTTAGGAGAGAAACATAAGCAAGAAAGTTTTTAAATCTAGGGGTGGCATTCGTTAGGAAAAATAGAAGGGCAATTAAAAAGACACCGTAGAAGAATCCACGGTGCCTTTAGATCAAAATAATCGAAGAAGTAATTACTTCTTGCTAGCCAATACTTTTTTGTTACTGGCATTGCCCGCGACTAAGTCTTTAAACTTTTTACCTGCAGTAAAGGCAGGCACTTTTTTGGCCGCGATTTTAATTTCGGCACCTGTTTGAGGGTTGCGACCCGTACGTTCTGCACGTTCACGAGGTTCAAAAGTTCCAAAACCAACCAAGGTTACTTTTTCACCTTGAGCCACAGCGCCTTCAATTTGTTCCAACAAAGCAGCCAAGGTAGCTGCAACATCTTTTTGAGAACTTTGTGTTTGCTTGGCAACGGCTTGTACGAGCTCTTCTTTATTTACCATGAAAAAATCTCCTAAAATAAAAACAAGGGTTCTAACTTCATTTGTAGTGACTATAAATGAAAAACCCCTTTATACGTATCTATTTAGGGGTTATACACCGATTATACACATATTTTATGTTTTGTGTCACTTTTTTTCTGAAAATTCTTTTATTTGGTCTTGTTTACTGACCCAATTAGGTATATTTCGTTGTTTTTCTCGTGCAATGGCGAGACTGCCTGTAGGGACGGTTTTGGTAATCGTCGTACTTGCGGCGACCGAAGCGCCTGCTTCCACCGTCACGGGTGCAATCAGTACGCTATTAGCCCCCACTTTGGCACCTTCTCCAATCACGGTACGTGCCTTCACCCCTGTATAGGGATTAAAATTGGCGGTAATGGTTCCTGCTCCAATATTGACGTGCGAGCCTACGGTGGCATCTCCAATATAAGAAAGGTGTGACACGTAGGAAGCGGAGCCAATCGTGCTATTTTTGGTTTCCACGAAGTTTCCAATTTTAACACCATCTCCTAATATCGTCCCAGGACGAAGATGAGCAAAGGGGCCAATTTGAGCATCAGCACCGACTAGCGCACCATCTAAATAACTATGACGCACTTCGGTGTTTTCTCCCACCACAGTCCCTGCCATTAGCGTACTAAAGGGATGAATTTTACAGTCTTTTTTTAAAACACAGCCTTCGCCAATGTACACATAAGGAAAAATTTCAACGCCTTCGGCAATGTCTACCCCTTCGGCGATGACGGCTCCTTTATGAATAATGGCGTGAGGATATAAAGCGGTTAATACGTCGCACAAAGTCATCATGTCTATTCAGCTCCTTCTTCGTGTTCTAAGGATATTGAAGTATTGTGCGCCCGTCGTGTTACGCCACAGAGCCCTCTGGAGCCTCCCCCCTCTTCAACAAAATCAATAAGTCGCTTTAAGGCGGGATTGTCTTCTTTACAATGGGCTTTGGCGGTATTTAAACGATCACGAAATAAATCCGTACTATAAAATAATTGTCGATAGGCCTGTTTGATTTGGACCCGTGTCTGCGCATTAAATCCATTACGACGTAGGCCTACGGTATTGAGTCCTGCAATCTTGGCTTCATCCGCCCCCACAATCAACGCATAAGGGGGCACATTGCGTCGCACACCAGAACAACCGCCAATCATGCTATAACTTCCAATATGGATTCCTTGATGACAGGCCACTAAACCGCCCATAACAATATAATCTTCTATAATGATATGTCCCGCAATTTGTGTTCCATTGGCAATGGTGTTATGGTCGCCCATTCTGCTATTATGCCCGATATGAACATAAGCCATGATGTAATTATAATCTCCCACCGTGGTGGATTGCGCTTCGCCTGTGGCACGATGCACGGTTGAAAATTCACGAAAGACGTTGTGATTCCCCACCTTGAGCCAAGAGGTTTCACCTTTGTATTTAAAATCTTGCGGATCTCCCCCTAAAACGACTTGACTATGCAAGGTGTTGAATTCGCCTAAAATGGTATGCGTCACCAAACTGACGTGATGATGCAAGACGCAACCTTCCCCAATTTCACAAAAAGGACCCACAAAACAATAGGCCCCAATTTGCGCTGTGGGATGAATACGAGCGGTTTCATGTACCACCGCTGTAGGGTGAATTAAAAGAGTTTGGGTGGCTAACATAAAATAATATCCTCTATCATCAAGCAACAACAGGTTCAGTATACTTTAAATGACCGATCAAAGATAGAGGATGTCTAAAGCAATCTTAACGAAACGGTGGCTATTTCACCTTATGTCGTCGCATTTAAAGGGGAAGACGCCAGACTTGTTTCGTCTTGCGCTTCTTTTAAATCTTGCAAGACTTTCCCTAAAACACCATTGATGAATTTATAGCTTTCGGGTAAAGAATATACCTTCGCCAACTCCACCGCTTCGTTGACGGAAACATTATAATCAATGTCTGTTTCATAGAGAATTTCAGCCAAGGCCAGCTTAAGAATCAAACGATCCATTTTAATCAAGCGGTCCGTCTTCCAG
>JBIJBR010000219.1:0-3121 GCA_044345135.1 Vampirovibrionales bacterium | reverse complement strand
ATCTCCCCCGCCGAATATGCTTATCACTCAACCCTTCTCTACGACGAATGCCTATACCCCTTATGACAGCCCCTATCATGAGCGTCAATACCCAGGCGTAGTCTATAAAATTCCTCCCCATTATGCCGCCTCTTTTAATCCCGCCTCAGTACCGTATCGTCAAATCACTAATGTTGCGATGCCAGACATTGCTCCCGTATACTATAATACCCCTGCCACTTCAAGAACACCCAGCGCTTCCCTGCCCACGATTCCTCCCCCGCTCATGGATTTAAGTCACCCTCAAGACGGCACCCTAAACCCACTGATGCGTTACTATATGCCCCCCCAGAGCTACCCTAATCTGCAAGAGGCCCCTCCGTCTCGATTACCGATTGAACAAATTATACGCCCCAGTAATGTGATCATGCCTCACGATGACAAAATGAATCCCGAATTTCGTCCCACCAGCTTCTTTGAATCAACGCAAAGAATTGAACATCCCAATATTGGAATACCTGATATGTCTGTTAGTGCTCGTCCTGAAGCGACGGGTGGGGGCAATAGTGATTTATTAGATCAAATTAAGGGCTTGTTTAAAAAATAACGCTCTATTTTAAAGCTTCTACATTTTAAAGCTTTATTCCTGTGGGGGCAGTGGCTCTGTCACGGTACTAAACGTCGTGGTGGGTAAAATATAATTTTTAATTTCGTTTGGCACCTTCTCATTCCCTTGCCCCAAATCGCTTAAGGACGCTTCATTTTCAGTAGAAATCAAAAAATTAAGCCGTGCTTTTAATCGCCACAATATATTAGAATGGCCATTTCGAAGAATATTAAGTTGCAGGGTAATTTCAGAAATAGTGGGATGATCCACCTGTTGTTGAATCTTAATGACTTGACCAGACACGCTGGAATCTTCTACAATCGTATCCCCTTGAGGGGGATACAACGGGACTTCTAATTTAAAGAAAAGCGTTTGCCCGACTTTTAAAGTAGGACCCAAAATCGCTTCTTGAGGCGTTAGAGTTAAGGTAAAGCCTTCTCCCAATGCGGGGATTAAACGAAGTGGTGTTTTGCTCACACCACGTTTGGCATCTGTTTTCAATAGGCTTTGCGCCGTAGGGATTTGTGTCAAAAGGGAATCCAACCAGGCATTGCTTACATAGGCCTCAGGCTCTAGCGGTAAATCTCGAAAGACATCCAATAGATAATATTCATATAAGACCACTAAATCTTCTTGCAAAGCGGGTGACGCGGTTTTAAAGGAGGGATCTTCGGACAATAAGGCACGGTCATACTCATCTTTAATGGTATGAGCCGTTAACAATAAGCCTTTCATGGCTTGCCAAGCGTCTTCTCGTGTCATGACTTGATTTGGTCTAATCTGTTTGTTTAAATCGGGATTTAAAAGATGATATTGCCAAGCTGTTTCAAGCAAAGCATATCGAGGTGAAGTCGTTGGGACATCCCGAAAGGGGGAAACATCCGTTAAGGTCCATACGTTTTTAATATGAAAATGGGTTAAAAGTTTTTCAGCCACCTGAAACCGCGTGAGTGCTTCCGAAGTGGGAGCATCCGCCAACACACAAGGAGACCATAATACCCACGTTAAGCCAAACCCAAAGAAAATAAAGAAAAAAGAATAGGGGATTCGCACGTGGGGTATCCTTAAGGGAAGAAGCATTTAGTCTGTTGTGAAGGGATACGAATAGAGAGTGGATTCTCCTGTGACAAAATCTTTCGTAGGAATTTGCCCTGAAGCCAGTTCTGCTTCACCCAGCGTATACACCCGTTGTGCTTGACGCTTATGAGCCGCTTGTAACTGCTTGCCAAAATTACGACCACTTAAGTCGACTTCCACGATTTGTCCCAAATCACGTAAATGCTGTGCCAATTGAAAGGCCTGCGCATGTTGATCGGTCACAATGTACGCATCCAAAACCGGAGGAGGTGGAGTCTCCATCAACTTAGCCAAACGTTCTAAGCCCATTGCCCAACCAATTGCAGGGGTGGGCGCTCCCCCTAAAGTTTCAATGAGTCCGTTATAGCGTCCGCCACCACAAACCGTGCCTTGGGCTCCTAAACGATCCGTAATAAATTCAAAAACGGTACGAGAATAATAATCGAGTCCTCTCACCATACGGCGATTAATCATAAAAGGAAGCTGATGCACCCGTAAAATATCTAAGAGCGTTTCAAACGCCTGTTGTGATCCTTCAGACCACTGAAAGGTTTCTAAAAAAGCATTGACCGCAGGGCTTGTATAAAAGGCCTGACACGAGGGTACTTTACAATCTAATAAACGAATGGGATTTTCTTCAAAACGCCGCTGACAATCGCCACATAAATCCGCTAGATGTGGACGCAATAAATGCTGTAAGTCGTGTCGAAAGCGAGGACGATCCTCTGTATCTCCCACGGTGTTCAGCTCCAAACGAAGTTCGGAAATGCCCAAGTCATTTAGCACTTGCCACGCCAAGAGAATACTTTCGGCATCTGCCGCAGGGCTATTACTGCCAATAAGTTCAGCGCCCACTTGGTGAAACTGGCGTTGACGACCTTCTTGCGGGCGCTCATAACGAAACATCGGTCCACTATAATACAAACGCTGAGGCAAGCCGTACTGGCTTAAATTATTTTCAATAAAGGCACGCACCACCCCGGCGGTGCCTTCGGGGCGTAACGTTAAGGAGCGTCCGCTTTTTTCAAAGCTATACATTTCCTTATGCACAATGTCGCTGGATTCACCCACACCTCTGGCGAAAAGCGCCGTCGATTCAAAAATAGGGGTCCCAATGGCTTTGTAATGGGCCGATTCTAGCGTTTTTTGGGTTTGTCGTTGTAGGGTTTGCCATAAGGGAGCCAAATCAGGCGTTAGGTCTTGAGTCCCTTTGGGGCGTTGAATCCGTGTAGTCGTCTTAGCGTTCATAAAAAAGGCCCTTTCTAAACGCTTACCACACTAGGAAAAACATCTCGACGCATCATCGTTTGTTGACGTTCTGGACCGACACTCACCATCCAAATAGGGCAGTGACAAACCGATTCAAGTCGTTTTAAATAGTTTTTACACGCCTCTGGCAGTGCGTCAAATTGAGTGATTTCAGTGGTATCGACTTGCCAACCCGGCATGTATTCATAC
>JBIJBR010000218.1:0-3126 GCA_044345135.1 Vampirovibrionales bacterium | reverse complement strand
TATTCGGGTAGGGGTATTGGATGAAAAGGGAAAACCAGTCCTAGACAAAGCAGGTAGGAAAAGAATAGAGGTTCTACGAGTACCCGTTTTAGATCATCAAGGAAATCAAATCATCGAAAACGGCGAAGTAAAACAGAACGTTAAGACAGAAAAGCGTCATATCAACCCTTTTAGACAGCTATTGAATCGATTGGGAAGCGGGGAGCGTATCGACGGCGTCAATCATTCGAGGGGACAGGGTTTACCAATTGGGATCCCTCCAATTGTTGAGCATCGCGAATTTATGAACGCTCTATCAGATTACGTCACTACTAAGCTCCATCCATACTATTTAAACATACTAAACGACCGTAAAGCACTGACGTATTATGGTAGAACCCCTATTGACCAAGCTTCCCCCCTTATGTTTTATCAATCAGCAAGGAACGAAGGTCTTACAGAAAGTCCCGAGAAGATTGTAGTGGGTTATGCATCAACCTTTATGCATCCAGATTCTAAGTTGGTGGGGGGGCTGAATGGCTTTGGAAAGAAACACCCCAGCAGTAGTGGATGGTATCCTAGTGGTGAATCCAGTGGTGAATTAAATCAAATCCCCTTTGTGAATGCGGCGGCACCCTATAGTTATCGGACAAGAGAAAATCCAAGCGGTATCAATATAACAGGTGGGGACCCCAATCGTGACGGCGTAAGTATTACGCGTGAAACAATCGAAGCGAACCTCAAAGCCTGTGGTCTTCAAACATCTTATAAAGACTTTTTAAAACAACTACCTTTTTTTCTAGAAGGCTCTTCGTATGCTTCACCTTGGCTATTAGCGGAAAACTTTAAGGGATACATAGCGAAAGCCGTACAAGCGAATGAAGGGAAGCTTCCGAGAGGTTTAGAACCAGAATTTCACCAAAGATTAGAAACTTTAGGGATTAAGATCCCTGTTCAAGGCGAACCGCAATACAACCCTAAAAAATAAAGAAGATGTTTCGTTTAAACCTCTACATTTTGAGCGACAACGTTAAAGCCCTTGAAGAAAAATTCTGAAATACACGGAAGGACTGGTTCTTTATCAAAAATGGAGCGGGCGACGCGACTCGAACGCGCGACAGTCTGCTTGGAAGGCAGATACTCTACCAACTGAGTTACACCCGCTTAAACGCTTTGTATACGTTCTATTTAACCAAAAACATGGTAAAAAGCAAGTCTTTCTTTTTCGTTTTTCAGGCGTCTTTCCTCTATACTAGAAGAAATATTTCATCTGGATGTGAAAGGAAAGAAAAAGCCGTATGTCTACTTCCTTTATTGCTCCGTTGACTGAGCTGATTGAGGCCTTTCAACAATTGCCAGGGGTCGGACCTAAAACAGCACAGCGTTACGCCTTTTATATGTTGCAGGCTTCTGAAGCGAAAACACAACGCCTGATTACAAGCTTACAGGACGCCAAAACGCAGGTTCGCATTTGTTCGCAATGTCACCAGTGGAGTGTGGTATCGCCTTGCGAACTTTGTTCGAAGGAGGACACGCATCGTCGCGCCACCTTGCTCTGTGTGGTGCAATCCCCGCAGGACGTCTACGCCCTTGAACGCACGCAAACGTTTAAGGGTCAGTATCATGTTTTGGGGGGGATTTTATCTCCCATGGAAGGGGTCGGGCCTGAAGCCTTAAATATTCGTACCCTTTTAGATCGCGTCCATGCCTTAGTCGAGCGTCATGGGGCAGAGGCGATTGAAGTGGTGTTTGCGCTTCCTCCTAGTACACAAGGGGAAATGACCAGCTTGTACATGGCACGACAACTCAAGCCGTATGGCATTAAAGTGACTCGCATTGCCTATGGGTTGCCTGTTGGGGGAGACTTAGACTATGCGGATCAATTAACCTTGTCTCGTGCTTTAGAAGGGCGTCAAATGTTGAGCTAGGCTTTAGTTTTAGTGGATGTAAATTTCTAAGCTGTAGTAGCCCAAGTGGGTTTCTCCCGAATAGAGTTCGTAGAAGAGGTCGATAAATCCACCGTCTTGATTAAAGTGATAGTCCATGCGACGCGTGCGGTTACGGCAACTGAAGGTGGCTCCATCAACAAAAAACTGATTGGCGTACCATTCCCCTTGCTTAAAGGTTTGGCGAGTGTGTGCATCCCCAATAATGACCCAACTCATGAGCCCGTCTTGTAATTTAAGGGTATGGGTTTGGCGCTTGCCATCGAGTTCCGTGTCAAAGGCAATAATATAGGTTTCATCATCCACTTGAAAAAAAGAGCCTGTGGCGTCTTGTTCATTCATAATGGGTTCTTCGTAGTTGACGGAATGGGTGTGCGAAATTTCTAAATTCACACGGCGACGTAAATTAGAAACGGCACCACGTTTAAAGCCATGGCTCATCATAGGGGGATTTCCTTTTTTTCTCTCTTCATTCGTGTACCGTTATTTCGGTGATGCCTTCAAGATAACATAGCCCCTTTCAGATAGGGGGAAGCGGTTCAGGACTTCCCCTGCTCCGATGATTTCTTGATTTTTCCTCTTTTTGAGGGGTGATTTTGTTAAAAAGCCTTGCGTCCAAATAAAAAGGCGTCGCTGGGATACAGGACGCCACTCTCTTATGCAATGTTTTTTCGAAAGGGAAAGGCATTTTGAATCCGAAACGATTCATGCCCTTTGATGTTGTAAATTTTATAGATTAAATATCAGACCATTTTATATCATGACTTAGCATCGATAACGTTGTTTTGAAAAGGGCGCGAGTACTACGGTAGTCTTTATCACATGAATACCTTACGCTTCAGTCATTCCCCCTTCCTCATGAACGGTTTTATTTCGTGGAGGGCTTGTCTCACCTCAAGCGAGAAGCCACAGCATCCACACGACGTATTTATGATTCACTCAACATAAATTTGTATTCAATGAAAAATACGCAAGACAAATAACGAAAAAGCGAAACAGCAAACGTAAAAAACTCTGAACACAAAGAGTGGAATGCCTGTTCTGACGCATCAAAAGGAAGCAATTTCCATGACTGTATCTTAACTCAAAAAACAAAATTACCAAGTCCAAAATGAAATTTTTCTTAAACTTGTAACATAGTTTCAAGATGTTACAAGTTACGTTTTAGACTTGACAGACTTAAAAAGTCACAAGCCCTAAC
>JBIJBR010000216.1:0-3128 GCA_044345135.1 Vampirovibrionales bacterium | reverse complement strand
GATTTATTATATCATTATTTATATGTCGACACTACCTAAGGGAACCACTCTAGTATAAAGAGAACGTTCAATCATAGAACGTCCTCTTTGTGTTGGAAATGTAATAAATCTAAAAGCAATAAGATTATAGAAAATTTTAAAAAAGACAAAGAATATGAGTTATAAAAACCCTACAAACAAGGAAACCTTAGCCCATACCAATCAAGCATTGCGCATTATTGGTAGGAAACGTAAAAATTTATGGAGATTGATTCTTTCTTAAAAACGATGGGCCGACACGATAAGGTAGAATTTCAATATTTTTCCATACGCCGCCTGTTACATAAGGTTCTATTTCTAACCACTTATTTAATTCATCTTTTGATTCAAATTCACAAATTAATATCGACCCTATCATGTTATTGTTTTCATCTAATAGAGCTCCACCATGAATCAATGATCCTGTTTTCACCATCTGATCACCCAGCTTAATATGGTCTTCTCTCGCTAATAAACGACGTTTTTGTGCATCCTTATCAAGCCCATCATAAGCAATTAAAATGAATTGCATTCTTGTAGAATTTCCTTTATTTATAGTAAGTCTAGCAAAAAATATCGTTAGTCCCACTCCACCGTGGCAGGGGGTTTACCTGTTAAATGATAAAACACCCTACACCATTGGATTTGTAAGTTCAAAGGCTAGTGAAGCAATGTCGCGTTTTTCAAAGTGGCGACGGCCTCTTGAATGGCAGCCACGGTATCAAGCGCTTCCCACGGGACGTCTAAATCAGAACGACCAATATGGCCATAAGCCGCTAAATCTTGATAAAAGCGTCCGCCACGTTGTGAAGGAAGTTGTCTGAGTTCAAACTTCTGAATAATCGCGGCAGGGCGTAAATCAAAAATGCGCTCCACCAAACGAGACAAATCATCATCCCTCAAGCCGTTTTGAACGGTGCCAAAGCTATCCACAAAAATGGACGTTGGCCGCGCCACGCCAATGGCGTAACTTAACTGCACTTCAAGACGATCCGCAAGTCCTGCAGCCACTAAATTTTTTGCCACATAGCGCGCGGCATAAGCGGCGGAACGGTCCACTTTGGTCGGATCTTTTCCAGAAAACGCTCCCCCCCCGTGACGAGACGCACCGCCATACGTATCGACAATAATTTTACGCCCTGTTAGACCTGAATCGCCTTGAGGACCCCCAATGACAAAACGCCCACTGGGATTAATAAAATAATGGGTATCCGCGTCTGGCTTACAATCAAAGGCTTCAAAAACAGGATGCACCACATAGCGGCGTAAATCATCAAATATACGGCGCTGTACCACGGTATTGTCGGAAATCCCCTCAATTTCAGGGGCATGCTGGGTAGAAATAACCACCGTTTCCACACGTTTGGCCACCCCATTTTCATATTCAATAGTGACTTGCGATTTTCCATCGGGCCGTAAATAAGGAAGCGTGCCGTTTTTACGGACTTTTGCCAATTGCTTGACTAAGGCATGCGCCATGTCAATGGCCACAGGCATATAATTAGAGGTTTCTCGGCTGGCGTAACCAAACATAATGCCCTGATCCCCCGCCCCAATTTGATCAATTTCTTGATCACTCAAGCGATTATGGCGAGATTCAAGGGCGTGATCTACGCCCCCCGCAATATCTCTGGACTGTTCATCAATACTCACCAAAACGCCACAGGTTTGTCCGTCAAAGCCCCCTGCATCAGCCCCCACATAGCCGATATCCGTAATCACTTTACGCGCGACGCTGGCGATGTCCACGTAGCAAGATGAGGTGATTTCTCCCGTGACTAAAACAAGGCCTGTATTGACGACCGTTTCACACGCTACACGGGCTTCGGGGTCCTGACTGAGGCACGCATCCAAGACGGCGTCCGAAATTTGGTCACAAATTTTATCAGGATGCCCTTCCGTGACCGATTCAGATGTAAAAAAATAACGAGACGCATTTGGCATAATCGCAAGTCCTTTGCTCTATCGCTTAAAGGGGGAAATCATTAGACTCTTATCATCTCTAAAACACAAGGTGTCGTCAAATTGTTTCCTTCTCAGGCCTTGGGTTTTGAGCGTCACTTACTTTACTAATAGACTTCCACATGCCAGCGTTTTTCGCTTTTAAGTCGCGTATATAAGGGGTCCCACTCGATGCCTTCTTCTCTTGCCGCGCGCGTGAGTTGCTCTAAAATACCGACTTCCATCCCGCGTAAACCGCAGACATAGAAATACGTTTTGGGGTCTTCTAAAAGCGGTAAAATTGTTTGACGCGCCTCGTAAAGTAGGTGTTGCACGTAGAGCCTTTCTCCTTCGGCGGTTTTGGATTCACGACTAAAGGCCATATGCAAATGAAAGCTCGGGTGTGCGTTTAAGGCCTTAAGTTCCGCTTCATAGAGGAAATCTTTTCGGTACTGAACGCCTAAAAATAAATGAGCCTGCCCCGTTTCAGCCAAACGTTCATGGTAACGCGTATGTAAAAAAGCGCGAAACGGCGCAATGCCTGTCCCTGTGCCTACCATAATGAGATTCGCATCGGGAATTTCAGGCAGTAAAAAAGACTTGCCGACAGGGCCTGTAATACGGACCTGAGCCCCCACGGGTAAGGCGCTTAAATAGGTCGAGCATACGCCTTCTTTCAGGACGCCTTCAGGACTATTGTATTTAAGATGCTTCACACAGATGCTCACCGTTTGGCCTTCGCCGTCATCCCCACGAGAAGGGGACGAAATGGAATAGAGCCTTAATTTATGAGGATTCCCCGCTTCGTCTACCCCTTCAGGCAGTACGCCAATGCTTTGACCGTCCACATAACGATAGTGGGACCCCTTTAAATCGAGTTGGACGTGACGCACTTCATTGGGGGAATCCGCCGCGGTGAGTCGTTCGTTTTTCAGTATGGTGGCCACCCAAGGATCTTTCGGTTTGTAGAGGTTTGAAGGAATCTCTTCGGATGAATGTGCAGAGGTTTGAGTCATAAAAGGCTTCCTTTTTGAAACGACCACCGCTTATGAAGGAAAGGCGGTGCTCGATCAGGTTTTGATATCAAAAGGGTTAATAAAACGATTACTGACGAAAGGCGACAGTCTCTCATTGATTCAAGTCACTATTTAAGTATGGCTTTTCAGTAT
>JBIJBR010000214.1:0-3182 GCA_044345135.1 Vampirovibrionales bacterium | reverse complement strand
TTGCTGAAAACCAAGACGCTGTTGAAAAGGTCCTCCGCCACATCCAAAACCACCTTGAGTCCCCCGCCCACAATGACCGCCTCCATGGCTACGGAAGAATTGATCCCGGCCTAGGTAACCCCCATTGCGTAAGACTTGATTCCCCCCGTAAGCGCCACCCCCGTGATACCCATTGTTTTGATAAGACGACGTATAACCTGCAAAGGGATTGCTCGCTCCTAAACCGTAATAGCTTCCTGAACCCGCACAAGCTCCTTGACCCGAATAAAGACGCATCATCATGACAACACCCCCTGCTTATTTATGATTCACATTCCCATCATTGTCCAGAGTCTTTTTTAAAAACAATCATCATTAAATCATAAGGAAGAAGCCTTGTCACTAATTTATTACAAATGTAACAAATTGTTTTTACAATAAGCGACTTTAGCAAACGACGACAAATTTCAGAGCAGACGTCAACGTATTAAATCCGAGCAGGTGAGCGAATTGTATTTTCTCGCTTCTTTTCAAGCTGCTGCCGTCAGAGACCTTTTCGCGGAAAAAGGTCTCCAACACCTCTAAATTGGAGTCATAGAGTTATCGCTTTCGTTTTGGGCTGGTCGCTCGTCAGAGACCTTTTCGCGGAAAAAGGTCTCCAACACCTCTAAATCCGTTCAAGGAGGGACGGGGTAGGACGCATTGCGTTTCTCCTCCCCTTCGTCCCCCCTTGAAAATCCCCCCTGAATCCCCACCTCCTCGCATCATTCACAGCCACGACGTCCGCAAAATGTCTCGGAAGCCTCGCATTTAGTGCGTTGACGTCTGCTTTGAAATTTATCGTCACATGATGAAAATATCTCATTTTAAAGCGAAGCACCCACTCCGTTTTTCTCAAAAAACCAAGTGGGTGATAAAGTCATTTTACATCTAGGGCTAAACTAAGGCAGATACACCAACCCCGATGGTGGATTTTTCAAGGATCCTAAAGTTTGCGTATTACTTTGCACCCACTGAGTCACCCATTGCAACAGGGCTTGTTCTTGGCTTTGTGGAGAAAAAGTCGTATTCGCAGAACGTAACGCCCCTAAAGTACCTGCTTGAGGCGCTGTAGAATAGCTGGCTTTCGGCACGGTATTGACGTAATTGTTAATGCCCTTAAAGGCGACACGTGCTTTTTGGTCTAAATCCGTCGTTCCGATATTTTTAAGCGCCTTACTACTGGCTTTATTAATGGCGGTTAAATTGGCGAGGGTAAACATCATGGCTAAGTACTCTCCGTATATTTCGGTATATTAAGGCAACAATGGCCTCAATGACTTCAGTCCGTTTGGGTAAACGAGCCCGACTATCCTCTTAAGAGGATGGCCCAATCTACCCCTTAATAAACAAAATCCCCCCACGACAATTGCGTGAGGGGAAACATATTGTTACATTCATTGTGGCATAAACCACCGTAAAACGTTACACTAGGGTTGTGTTTTTGGCTGTATGTCCCATTTTCTACTCCCGTCTGTTCCAACAACCTCTTTGAGTTCAGCAAAGGTTTCCGTTTTGCTTGGTGCTTCGCCCTTGATAAACTGAAATCGACTCTTGTGAAAAGTTGTTAATTTGTTTGATTTAGGATCAAAAATATGAGTTGTTTTACCACTCCAAAAGTCTGGCTCCGATGACGCCACGTAACGATCCACCTTATCATTACAGTCTGTGACTTTCCGGTTTAATTGGGCACCATTATAAAAAACGTTGTAGTTTTCAATATTACCATCTTCATTTTTAACCACCGCTGTGCAACCACGAATCGAAGCCCCATTATCTATATTAAGCGGTGGATTTGCTTTGTTATATGCCGCTTCTTTGGCCTTTTTTGCTTGTTGCTGTTGGGCGTTTTGTTGTTGTAAAGTTTCCTGTAAAGTAGGAAGAGTAATCGAATTTAAAGGGGCTGGACCCCCACCTAAAGATATCATTTTGTCGTGTCCTCTTTGTTCGTCTGTGTTGTACATATACCTGAAGGAGCGTCTTCTCTTTTTTTGTCCTTCATCTGATAGCATAAAACCGTTTTCGATTCACGTTTGTGCGACAGGCGTTACAAGTTGTTACAAATACTATGGTGATTATGTTATAGTCTTTAAAACCCTTGTCTTATGAAGGAAAACGCATGCCTGATTTCAATCGTGTAACGGATTTTTCACCTGCTTCAACGGAAAGCTTATTTGAGTGGCATGAATCCCCCCAAGCGTTTCAACGACTCACGCCCCCATGGGAAGCCATCCACGTTGAAAAGTACCCCGAAGGCTTGTCTCATGAAGCCACCGCATGGATTCGTGTGTATCTTTTAGGGCGTTTTACCTTCTTTTTTCCTTGGCTTAAATGCCTTTCGCTCCAGTGGATTGCGGTACATGACGGGTACTTGCCTCCTCATCAATTTATAGACACTCAATCTCGCGGACCGTTCGCGGCGTGGCAACATCGCCATGAATTCACAGGCAGCACGTTAAGAGACGCCATTCATTATGCATTGCCTTTCGAACCGATCGCATCTTTTTTATGCAAAGCGTTTGTAGAAGCTAAATTGCGTCGTTTATTTCGCTTTCGGCATCGGGTTTTGGGCTATGATTTAAGCCGAAACGCCACTAATACGTTACGAGGCAAACGCATTTTAATCATGGGCAATGACGAGATGATTCAAGCGGCCTTAATGGCTTTTTTGCTTGGACTAGGCGTTGAATTGCGCGTTTTGCTCTGTCGTCCCCCCAAAAATCCTGAGGCGTGGCGTGGCGTGGACTATCATGTTTTTCAAGACAATCAAGCCATTTCACCTCAACTCTTTGAAGGTATTTATGGCGTGCTTCAGTTCCCACGGGAACAAAATCCGAAGCAAAATAGCAAACAGGACATTCAATGGCATACAGATCTTGTGAACGCCTGCTTGGCTTCTACGGCTTTGCCTCAGGTATGGATTAGTATCAGCGATATAGCGCAGGCATCTTTCGTGATAGAAAAAATATTAGGAACTTCTGATGAGGCCACGCATTTAGAACCAAAAACACTAGCGGAGCAGAAGATAAACGAATGGGAAGAAAGCCTTAAACCCCTTGAAGAGAAAGGGATACGCCTTTGCCATGCTCGCTTAGGCATGGTGATGGATGAAGCGGGCGGATACATGAAAAAATTTAGTCTTTTATTTTCATGCTTTGGCGTTT
>JBIJBR010000213.1:0-3187 GCA_044345135.1 Vampirovibrionales bacterium | reverse complement strand
AGAAATTCAAGCAGGCCTTGCGGAGTTATTTAAATATGCACTGATTGAAAAAACCGCTTTAGACCTCAGTACGCCCACTGAATCAGAACAAGCCGTTTCTCTCTGGCATAGATTTCAACGTCTTGAAAAAGCAGATCTAGAAGATCCTTCGGCGTTGATTTATCAAGCCTGTGCGATTAAATCTGCGGTGGTCATGCGAGATGAAACCGAATCCTTCCCCCCCCAAGACGCCCGCGGTCGCGTGTGCCTGAATTTAGGACATACCTTTGCCCACGCCTACGAAGCCTATTATGGGTACGGCCAACTCCTACACGGAGAAGCCGTCGCCATTGGCATGCTTTGTGCCTTATATGCCAATGAAGCCCGCTGTACAGCGACAGACGTCGAAGCGGTCATTCACGTCATGGAAACGTTGGCCTTATTGCCGTATCAAACCTTGGCCTCCCTGCCCCCCCTACCCACCCCTGACGCCTTATTACCCTTCATGGCCAAAGATAAAAAAGTCTTACAACACGGTTGTCTACGCTTGGTCTTACCTGAATCGCCTATCGGGACGGTCCGTATTCAGGACGTCACCACTGACTTTGCAAGCACGGGGATTCTAAAAGCCCATGCCTATTTAAGGCGTCAAGGGCGATGAACTGGCTTTTAAAATGGCGCGCCTTAGCCTCTCTCGTCAAATGGGAACATAGTATTTTCGCCTTGCCTTTTGCCTTAACGGGCTTACTTTTGGCGAATCAAGGGACTGAATTCCCCCATTTTTCTACGGTACTGTGGGTGATTTTAGCCATGCTTGGGGGGCGTACCTACGCCATGGGCCTTAATCGACTGGCTGATGCTCGACTCGATGCCTTGAATCCTCGTACCGCGAATCGAGAACTCCCTTCAGGGGTGGTTTCCGCGAAAGAAGCCTGGGGACTAACCTTGGGCGCCTTGGGGCTTTTAATTGTAGCGACCTTACAACTCCCCCTTTTATGCCAAGCACTTTTACCCGTTGCGATAGGCATCTTAACCCTGTATTCCTATACCAAACGATTCACCAGCTTATGCCACTTGATTTTGGGCGTGGCCTTAGGGGCTTCCGCCATTGGAGGCTGGCTGGCTCAAACAGGGGCATGGCAAGGGGGATTGAGCCTGTGGTTTGGCGCAGGAGTTGCCTTATGGGTGATGGGCTTTGACATCATCTACGCTTGCCAAGACACCGCCTTTGACCACGCCCATGGCCTGTATAGTATTCCTGTTAAATGGGGCAATGAGCGGGCGCTCCTTCTGAGTGGTTGGGTGCATGGGGCTTCCGTCTTAAGCCTCCTTATTTTTGCATGGCAATATAGCCACCACCCTAAGTATGGCTTTATTGGGTGGGGCTTTTATCTCGCCCTATTGATCATGGCGGCTTTACTCATCAAGGAGCATCGCTTGGTTCGGGCGGATGACTTAAGTCGTGTGAATCAGGCCTTTTTTATTTTAAATGGTCAAATTAGCCTTGGCTTTTTTAGCGTCGTCTTTTTAGAGCGACTGCTTCGACGTTTTTTCACTATTTTTTAGAGTGCCTCGACTTAAAAAAACACAGCACTCCTAGAAAATATAAAAACTCCTGCTTACCGATTGCGACAGAGGATAATCGGCACTAGCCAACAACGGCTTTAGGCGTTTGTTTTTTCTTCGTCTCATAAAACTTTTTCTGATCGGCAGTGACCGTTTTATACGTAAATAGATTGGTTAAAATCGGCAGCACCGCCCCCATGGCAATACCTGAACCGATGATTCCTGTATAGCAACTGCTTCGTGCATGTTGATACGCCTTGGTCTTCGTCGGGTCTTTAAAGCCCTTCGCATATAAATCGTGGTAAACATCCGACATGCTTCGTGCGTGCTTCATCGGTTTACCCAAGACTTTGGCGTCATGCGTAATGGGGATTTCTAACGTGTTGCCTTGCTTCTTTTCCCACCATTCTAAGAGTTTCGCCACTTGTCCTTTAATCATTTCATCCCCAATATAATAAAAGAAATCAAAACCCAAACAGCGTGCTAGTTTTTCTCTAAATTCACTGTTGGATCGACAACCAAATAAGGTCGAAAGATTATAATTAAACAGGGTATGCACAAAGAAAATCGGCTTCGGCATATACACCGCTTCCGCGTAATTCAGATTCGGTAAAAACGATTTCATTTTCTTCGATAAATTCCCCTTACCCTCTAAAGCCGTCAACAATAAGAAGGGAACACTGAAGGCGGCGCCAAAACCTAATCCCGCTGAAATGAGTTGGTTTCGTTTTTTATTTTTTTCATATTCTTGGGCTTCTTGGCTACGATATTCATTGGTTGTATAGTTAAAGGTGCCTGAAAACCCCTTCTTTTTAGACAATGTTTCCGTCAACCAATTAGAAATCCATGGGTAGGTCTGCCCTTTAATGGCTAAAATGGCCAAGTCCAAAAACGAAACGCCTGCTTTCGCATAATTGAGTTGACGCCTGAATTTAGAGTTGTTCAACAGCCTTTCGAGTTCAGGTTCTTGAATTTGAAGCTGATGGCTGGCTTGCCTGATGAGCTCTCGGCCTCGTGGGGTCCATGCCCCTTTTGCATCTTTCACCAAGCTTTGGGACTGTTCTAATAATTCGAACGGCAAATGAATCAAAGAATGTTGGCGCGCGGCTTTCCCTTTTAAATCAGCCAAACCATGCTGTTTTCGAATCCGATTCGACATATTGGCACTATAGAAGCGGTCCATACAGTGAGAAACCAAAAAGCCTGCCAATAACCAATAGCCAAAGTCGAAGGTCAATTCTAAGCGACGAAAATTATTTCGCTCCGTGGCAAGCGCCAGTGGGAAATACCCTAAGCCTTCTAACACAATACGCCCTGCAAATTTATTAGAATCCAAGCGCACCCCCATAGGCAGGGGGGTAAAATTATTAGACAGTGGGGGTGAAGACATCATCATCATAAAACCAAAAATTGAGAGGTAGCACTTACTAGAGTATAGTAAAAAATTAAGAAAAGATAGCATTTTTATTTCTACACGCTAAAATGGTTTTTATCCACGATTGCAAAAGGCCAAACAAGACATTGACAAATTTTTTATTTATTAGAACTTATACGGTAAGTTTTCTCAAATGAAGGATGGCACAACCGAGTTCCCAAAAGGCTTGCCAATGTTCTAGCTTTCGTTCATAGCGTAAAACTAGCT
>JBIJBR010000212.1:0-3202 GCA_044345135.1 Vampirovibrionales bacterium | reverse complement strand
GAGACTATACCCCTCACGCAAAAATTACTCGCCCTGGCAAGCAATCTTATCTCATCCGAAATTGACTCCAAAATAATTCTTCGTCTTCATTCTTTTTCCACTATTGAGTTGTCAATGAACCAACATGCCAAAAGAATCACTGCAAACCTTTTAAAGTTACCCCGATTCCCTCAGTTCATTCAATATCCTATAAACCTTAACCCCTGTCAACTCCCACAATACTTTGTAACATTTTCGTTATCTTTGGCATGAAATAAGCTTTGCAAATCTTTCTACGCACAACTTGTTTTCGTTTTGAGCTGGCGCCGTCAGAGACCTTTTCGCGGAAAAAGGTCTCCACCCCTCTAAATCCGTTCAAGGAGAGGGGAAAAAGAAAAGGAAATGGCTGCGGCTCTCCTTCTCTTCCCCCTCCTTGAAAATCCTCCCCCCTTCTCTTCCTTTTCGCTTTGTCATGTTCCGCTAACTTAACCTTAACTATTTGAAGGATATACGAGATGGTAAAGGTGATCCATTCTCATTAAAGACAAATCCCCCTTTTTCAACAATATCAAGGTCCTTCTTTAGTTCTAAAAATACTGTATGTTTTTCAGGGGTTTTATTTAAGATGTTTTTTAGAATACTTATTAAATACTCAATTAAAAGTGTATCCCATTCACTTACTAAATTTGGCAAATAGCCTTCTTTAGAGTCTATTAAGTTCGGATTCGTGCTACTATGACCTTTTATTTTATCTTCATTTAAAGAAGATCGACAAAGAATGTAAGAGCGATTTCCTTTGCCGTCTCTCCTATTAGGTGTATGTGCTGCAAATGTATTTCTAAAATCAAATATATCGGGCATTTTTTTATCTTTTGATTCATCTATAGTTTATCTTTTGATTCATCTATAGATAGTGCCTTATTACAAGCTATTATTGCTTCTTTTTGTAAAAAACAGGCATTCAGAATGCCATATAATCTCAGATACCTTTCTCCCTGTGAAGGCTTTTTGGTCGGTCCTTCTAGCTTGAACTCTGTATAATCTTTTTTCGCCAACTGTGTATCTTCTAGCAAATAAGCACAATCAATTAGCAAATTATAAATTTTTCTATCAAACTGAAAAACAGATTCAACATCTTGATTGTCTAAAGAATTTGAATCAAGCGTTTTTCTGAAAATACAAATTAACCCATCCAAAATATCTAAATACATAGCTTTTTTCCTTTCATGTGTCCTTGTGACAGTATAGCCCAATACGCCTATTTTCGAATGATGTTTTCGAATGATGGGCCCATCCAAGGGGAGGGCTCCCTTCCGCTTGTGTTTATGGTATGCTAAGGGCTATACGTTTATTGAACCTATTGTGAAGGAGTCTGCCATGAACACCGTTGCCGTTGAATCCAAATATGAAGTGGTCTTGGGCTTAGAAGTTCATGTGCAACTTAATACCGCCTCCAAACTCTTTAGCACGGCGGCCAATGCCTTTGGCGCAGAACCGAATCAAAATACGGCCGTGGTGTGTCATGCCTTACCAGGGGCCTTGCCCGTTTTAAACGGAAAAGCCGTGGAATCGGCCATTCGCGTAGGCTTGGGCTTGGGTTGTGAAATCGCGCGCTATACCAAGTTTGACCGCAAGCAGTATTTTTACCCTGACTTACCCAAGGCGTATCAAATTTCTCAGTATGATTTCCCCATTTGCGGGCCAGGCGAAGTGACTTTGTCTAACGGTCGAGTGGTGCGTATTTTACGCGCACATTTGGAAGAAGATGCAGGTAAACTGGTGCATGTGGGCTCTACAGGGCTAGATGGTTCTACCCATTCCTTGGTGGATTTTAACCGCGCGGGGTCTCCCTTGGTGGAAATCGTGTCTGAACCGGATATGCGCTCCGCCCAAGAAGCCAAAGAATACATGATGATGATCCGCAATTTAGTCCGCTATTTAGGCGTGTGTGACGGCAACTTAGAAGAAGGTTCCATGCGTTGTGATGCCAACGTCAGCGTAAGGCCTTGGGGGCAAGCGGAATACGGCACCAAAGCGGAAATTAAAAACATGAATAGTTTTCGTTCCATTGAACGCGCCATTGAAGCGGAAGTGCTTCGCCAAGTGGCGATTGTGGAAGCGGGCGGCACGGTGATTCAAGAATCTCGCCTGTGGAATGAAGCGAAAGGCGAAACCGTTTCCATGCGTTCTAAGGAAGAGGCGCATGATTATCGTTATTTCCCCGACCCTGATATTGCACCGCTCCATATTGAAGAAGCTTGGATTCAACGCTTGCGTGAAAGTCAGCCTGAACTGCCACAGGAGCGTTATGAACGTTTGGTGAAAGACTTTGATTTGTCCGAGTATGACGCGCATGTACTGACGGAATTCAAAGACATGGGCGATTTCTTCTTAAGTGCCGCGGCCTTAAGTGCTGAGTACAAACTCATCGCCAATTACTTGCAAGGCGATATTACAGGCGTCTTAAAAAATGAGAAGCTCACCTTAGGGGAAACAGCCTTAAGCGCAGAAGCCTTGGCTGAACTGGCCACCTTAACCGCTGAAAAAACGGTGAGTTCTGCCACTGCGAAGAAGTTAATTCCTGTGCTGTTGAAAGACGGGGGCTTGCCCAGCACATGGATTGAACGCTTAGGCCTGAAACAGCTAGACAATGTAGACGCGTTAACCCCAATTATTGCCGATATTTTAGCCCAAAACCCTGACAATGTCGCGGCGTACCAAGCAGGGAAAGACAAATTATTTGGCTTTTTTGTGGGACAAGCGATGAAGGCGACCCAAGGACGAGCAAACCCCGAAACCTTGAACCGCCTCATCAAAGAAGCGCTCGATGCGACTGATTAAACATATTTGTCAATAACGTGGTTAAGATTTTTGTTCACTTCTTTTCCTATTAATTTGTAAAATTCGTCGATGCTTGCTTGAGGTAATCTGAACTCATTAAGATTATGCGACTTTAACATCTCTTGAAGCTCTTGCACTAATTTCGCACGTTTTCTGGAACTATTCGAAGAAGTCATATTTCTTAGGTAGTGTCGACATTTACTTAAGCCATAAACAAACAGAAGCAAGATGAACAAAAGACAAATAAGCCACATCTAATTTATCGTAACGGGTTGCCATTCGTCTGAAATTTTTAAGGTCTTTAAACAAGTTTTCTACCAAGTGGCGAGCCTTGTAAAGGAAGTAATCGACTTGACGAGGCGCCACCGCATTGCTTTTATTG
>JBIJBR010000028.1:0-11492 GCA_044345135.1 Vampirovibrionales bacterium | reverse complement strand
GTGATTTCTTTATTGTCGAGCTTGGTTTTTAAGGCAAGTACGTTTTCTAGCTTGTTGGTGGCGGAAATAATCACGGCTTTGGGAATCATAACCCCAGCGATATTCACGTTCTCTCCCGGACTTTCAGCCGCTTGTTGCGACAGGGTTGAAAAAACTTGTCGGGCTTGATCTACAGGCATCCACTGGCCGAGTAAAAAGATATTTTTCCCATCAGGACTCATACTGCCTTCGGCGGCGGCGGGGGTAGTGGCCGTTGTGGGGAGGGTGCTTGCCGTCGGTGCTGTGGCGATCGTTTGTTGTGGTGGCGCAATCGTCGTGGGGAGCGTTTGAGCGGTGGTCGTTTGAGCCTGTGGCGGTGGCGTGCCTTGAGTCTGCGCGGGCTGACCTTGTGCTTTTTGAGCTTGCTCTGCGAAGGCGCCTGCGATAAGTCGATTCGCTTCATCGTTCAGACTTAAAAGGGTGTTCTGGGTCTCTTGGACAGCATCAAGTTCCCCTGTGGGAGGTGTCATCGGCATTTGTGGGCCTTGTGGGAAATTTTGTCCTTGTTGTAAAGGTTGTCCTTGTTTTAAGGTTTTAAGAGTCTCCTCTTGCATCCTCATTTGCATTTCTCTTTGTTGGGCTTGGACGTTCGGATCCAGCATAGCTGTTGTATATGGCCCTGCAGGATTATAAGGCGCTTGAGCCATAGCGGGCATTTGCCCTGAATTCGGCGGGGAAGAGACGTTTGAATTCGGATTAAGATTATAAAGATTGGCCGTAGAATAGGGGTTGTAAGTAGGGTTAGAAATAGTAGTCATGGGTAAAAGGGCTTTCTGAGTTTTTTAAAGGATCAACGTGAGGCGAAGGGCTTAAACGAACCATTGACTCTGTAGACCTGTGGGAATTCCGTTAGACACATTCGGGGCTAAATTAAAGGGCGCTGAATAGACATCTCCCAGTGTGGGGTAACCTGAAGGCTGAAACGGTCGCGGGGCAAATAACGGGGCATTCACCACACCATAGAGCGCTTGTCCCATGGCGGACAGTTGCGTACTGCTTAAGTCTCGTGGATTGTTTGAAAAGGCGGAACGGTCAAAGGCGCCTAAGGCTTTAGGGTCCCCTCCTGACAAAATGGCAGTGGCAGGCACAATACCGTAAGACTCAAGCGCGCCTGCTTCTTGTAATAATTGATTCACGCTAGGGTTATTGGTCGTGTTGCCGCGTTCAATATCCAAAGCAAAGCGCTGTGTAAAAGCGGGGCTTGTATTGAGCCAGTAGTCATTGCTGGTTTGTGATGATTGAAAAGCACCTAGACCCATTGCAAATCTATCCTTTTAAGCGTGTTTCATTCAATACGTTTGGTTTTTTCGTAAAAGATGTCTTAACAGCATAAAACCCTACGGCGACTTCTCTTGTGCTAGGCAAGGCTTAATGTTAGACTAAAAAAATGATTTTATCCTTTTTACGCCCCTTGTGCTCTTTCCCCCAATTGCTTTTATTTAAAGTGGGAGAAGCCGTCCTGATCTATTTAGAAGCCCTTCAGTGGGTCCCGCAAGGTCGTATTCGCTGGCAGGCTACTTTTGAACAATCCGCGCGGGTGGGGGTGGAATCGGTCCCCATGGTGATGATTTTAGCCATTATTGGGGGCGGGGTTTTATCGCTGCAGCTGTGTCATACCCTTGAAAGTTCAGGGGGGAGTTCCTATGTCGGGGGCTTGGTGGCTTTGGCGACGGTTCGAGAAATTGCCCCTATTTTTACCGCTTTGTCTTTAGCCGCTCGAAATGGGACGGCCATCGCAAGCGAATTGGCTCACATGACCTTGAGTGACCAAGTCGCCGCCATGCAGGTCTTACAAGTCTGTCCTGCTCGCTATTTAGTCTTACCCCGTATTTTAGCCTGTTTATTGATGACCCCCTTATTGGCAGTCATTGCCGCAGGCACAGCGATTTTAAGTGGCATGATTGTGGCGAAGGTGGATGTCGGCATGCATTACAGTTATTACATTAATTCCGTTTATGCCTATTTACCTGTGCAAGATTTATGGCAGTTACTGGTGAAAGGGCTCGTGTTTGGAGGCTTACTGGGTATGGTGAGTGTTCAAAATGGAATGACGGTTCAGGGGGGCGCGCAGGACGTGGGCTTGGCCGCGATGAAAACCGCGGTATGGGTTTCTGTCACGGTACTGTTAGCGGACTTGGTCTTGACGTGGCTTTTTAGAACCTTATCTTAGATCGCAGAGGCTTTAAGAAAAGTCTTGATCTGTTTTAGGCAGGAGTAAATCGGGGCGAAAGGTTTGTGTTTTTTCTAAGGCTTGCGCATGTCTCCATTGGGCAATGGCTTGATGATTGCCACTTAAAAGGACCTCTGGTACGGCGAGTCCTTCAAAAACAGCAGGCTTGGTATAATGGGGACAATCTAAAATACCGTTATAAAATGAATCTTGCTCGACGCTGCTTGCTTCTTTCACCACATGGGGAATCAAGCGCACCATGGTGTCTAGCATGGTTAAGGCGGGGAGTTCTCCTCCTGTTAAAACGAAATCCCCCACACTGATTTCTTCGATCTGGGGAATTAAGGTGAGTAGGCGAGCATCAAAGCCTTCATAATGGCCGCATAAAAAAACAAAGTCGAGGTTGTCTTGCATCATGTCCATGGCGATTTGGTGTTTAAAAACCCTACCTGTAGGACTGGTCATTAAAATGCGAGTTTTCCCAGGGCGCAACTCCGCTTCAATGGAACGAAAGGCGTCCCACACGGGTTGACAAGCGAGGACCATCCCCGAACCGCCGCCATAGGGGGTGTCGTCTACCTTACGATGCGGATGCGTGGTGAAGTCTCGAATATTGAGCGTATACACCTCAAAACAGCCTTTGGAACGTCCTTTGCCGACAATACTCGTTTGCGTATACGCGTGAATCAATTCGGGGAATAAGGTTAAAAAATAAAAGCGTGGTTTCAACAGAACCCCCTTGTTGAATGGTTACTGTGTCAAGCTTAAGGCTTCTGTAAAGCCCAAGTCTTGTAAAATTTTATACGCTTTATACCCCAGTTCCGTTCGACTTTGGGATTGCACCAACTTGACCAAGGGGCGCACTGCTTTGCGGTCTTGCCCCAAGCTACGGTACAATTCCCCCAAGCATAAAAGGTTACGATCTCTTAATTTTGCAAATTCCAAGCCTAGTTTTTTTTCAAAAGACGCCTGCACTCGAGCGGAAGGAACTCGATTTAAGACTTGGTATAAGTCAATATGCGTTTCCGTGGCATCAATCAACCAAGCATCTAGACTTTGAGACAAGGCCAAGGCAGCTGCATATTTTTTTTGTGATTGTAAGTCTAGCACTTTATTGAGTTCATTGGCGGCATAGGCCAAGCCCAATTGATTCGTGGGGTTGTCAATACGCGTATGGGCTGGCAATTCAGGGAGTGGGTCTTCCACCAATAAAGGCGGGACAGGGTCCAAGTCGGGAGGAATCGGGTTGATAAAGGGTGGTTTACTGGGGGTGGTATTCACGGTGCTTGGCGCATTGGTGGTAACGGGGGCAGGTTTAAAAAGACTCCCCAAATTATTGAGAAATTTAGCGGAACTGGGGGTGGCGGGGCTTGTCGCAGCGGCTTCTTTTTTTGCCGCTTCCATTTGTTTTTCCTTCACCGCAGAAGGTGGTAAAAAGGGGCCATAATCATCCGCCCACGCCGAAGCAGTGGTCAAGACCAATGCGACCATTAAAAGCAAAAAAGAAGAGCATCGTTGGGTCATGATTCGTTTCCTTATTTGAATGGCGCATGACGCACGCAGGTTTTTTATATCACGTAGGATATTGAACCTTTTCACTATAGCAAAAACACGATAGAAAAGAGAAGCCTTCGTATCGGTGGCCCTTAGAGGTTCACAAAAGTAGACTTTTCTTTTTAAAAATAAACATGACAGCTTTTTGATTTTGGTTTATACTATGTAACTAAAGTGAAACATTTGGTAATGTCTTAAAAACATCCAAGCAATGGTAAACGGTTTTGTATTTTATGCGACGAGATCAAATACCTGCTTGGGGCTACTTGCTTTACCCTATTATGTCTTGGTGAGCGCCTTCTGAGCGCCTGAGCTCCTTTAGCTAGTGGATGCTAAACAGCTTCTTTATCCTTCATTCTAGTGAAAACAGACGTGACGATTTTCAAAATAAGATAGGACTTCGAATAAATATGATCCTTCATTCCCTTGACGACTTTGAGACGCCTGAAGAAATAGTCCGTTCAGAACGTATTTTAATTGTGGATGACGAAGTCAGTATTCGTCGTATCTTGGAAACACGCTTTAAAATGCTGGGTTTTGAAACGGCTTCTGCGGGAGATGGGGAAGAGGCATTGCTTGTGTTTCAGAAATTTAATCCAGACATTGTGGTCTTGGATATTATGATGCCTAAAATTGATGGTTATGGCGTCACCAAACAAATTCGTAGTACCAGTGACACGCCGATTATTTTACTGACGGCGCTTGGCGACGTGGGCGAACGGATTACAGGGCTAGAATTAGGCGCCGACGATTACGTCGTTAAACCCTTTAGTCCTAAGGAATTAGAAGCACGTGTCAAAACCATTCTGCGTCGTGTGTCTTCTTCGCATTCTCAATCGTTGATGGCCTCTGAAAATGGGGGCAAGTCCACGGCGTCTCACGAAAGTGTGCAAACCGCGAGTGGTGGGATTGGAATGATTCAATTGGCAGGGGTTAAAATTGACTTTGTTAAACGACAAGTCTTCCGTCAAAATGAACGTATTCGCTTAACAGGCATGGAGTTTTGTCTGCTAGAATTACTGGCGTCTAATTCAGGACAACCCTTTAGCCGTGGGGACATCCTTCAACATGTGTGGAATTACCCCTCAGACCAACGCATTGACACCCGCGTCGTGGATGTTCACGTGAGTCGCTTGCGTGAAAAGCTCGAGTTAGACAAGGCGAATCCAGAACTCATTTTAACCGCTCGCGGGATTGGTTACATGTTTCAAAAGCTTTAAACAGCCTTTCATTTGTGCTATGATGAAACGTGCAGGGTGCAATCACTGTTGACAAAGGAGTTTCTTATGGTGAAAGTTCGTCACGGGGCAGATAAAGCGTTACTCGTTTTGTTCCCTTTTGTATTTATCGCCGTTTTGGTGGTGTTTTCCGCGTTGGTTTGGGCCTTTCAGTCTTTTGTAATGCCTGTTTTTAAATAGGCTCTGGCATAGGCGAAAGTCGAGACCTGAACTTCGTGTATCACAATAAAGACAATATCTTTGTCTAGAAAGAGAGTCACGTATGTGGAAGAATTGCTGTAAAGTATGGGGAGTGCTTCCTGTTTTGGGAATGGCTTATAAAGAGTTGTGGTCTCCTTTTTACAAAACATTGAATCGTCGTGAACAGTTTTTAACCTACTTGAGTGGTTTTGCATTTTTCTTGGCCTTGTTCAAGTCACGTAAATGGTTTTGGTTGGCTTTGGCGTTGATTTTAGGGAGTAATGCTTTTAAACGTCATATGACCCGAGAAAACTGGGCAGCGTTCGGAAAACCCATCGCTAAAAAAGGGGTCTTAAACCTCTTGGAACGTTACCTTTAAGCATGAACCCTACAGATGTGGCGAATACGGCGGCGCCTTTAGTGCCGAAGATTTTGAAGGATGGCTCCTTTACCTTAGTGAATGAGGTACTTCATGAACATTATCACAATTGGGCGGGGGCGTTTAGTGAAGCGCGGGGGCACTATGCAGAACCTGCGTGTCACTACTTAAAGCCTGTGAGTCAACGCTTAAGTGTACTAAGGCTTTGGGATGTTTGCTTTGGCTTGGGGTATAATAGCTTTGTCTTTATACAAGTATTGCTAGAAAATTTGAGCGATTTCCCTGCGCTTCAGGCCCTTCATATTCAAGCGGTGGATTCCGATGATCGTCTGCCTGCTTTGTGGCTAGCCGTTTTGGAACAAGCTCATTTTGAGCGTTTAAGGCAGACCTATGATATTACATGTTCCCGTTCTTCGGATCCCCTTCTGTACCACCTGACCTTTCATTCAGATCAAGCCCCTACGGTTCATGTCCATATTTATATCGACAATGCTTTAGGCCGTATCCCCCAATGGCGGGTTCAAGCGAAGGCGCCTGTGGATCTTATTTTTCATGATGCGTTTTCTCCCGCTAAAGTGCCTGATTTATGGTCACAAGCCTTGTTTACCCATTACGCTGAAGTACTTGCTCCCGCACATGGCTGCTTGCTTACTTATTCGTTGGCGCGTCGTGTGAAGAATGCGGTGGAAGGGGCAGGGCTTGTATGGAAAAAGCTCCCCCGCCTAGGTTGGAAAGACGGCGCGATGTTGGCAACCCTTCCACGTATTTAGGCTTTTGGGCTACAAAGGATCCCTTAATTGGCGGGCGTGTTAAGAATGGGAAGAGGGTGGTTTCGCTTTTTTAGACGCTTGAGACAACTTGTCTTTTTCAGCGTTTCTCCATTTTAACCAATGGGCTGAAGGAGGTGCTTTGCTTGAAGAGGGCGCGTCTTTGGTGTTTCGCTTCATTTGAACGGGGAGCTTAAAATCATCTTCTTCGAAAGATTTAAGTTCCACCTTGACTTCAGGTTTTAACCATAACAGAATGCCCAAAAAGACCATCATCCACAGCAAGGACCCTTGCAAGAAATCAATGGCGCTTAAACCCAGTAGGTTATGACAAAACGCATTCCACACGGCCGTAAAAAAAATAGTAGGCAAAACCAAAGTAACACACAAGGTTAGGGTTAAGACACCCATACTCATCAAAAATCCGAGAATACCTTGTAACATGGTTCAAAACTCCTTTTAAAGGAAAGTGTAAGGGACACTCCAATTGAACCCTAATTTAACGTTACTATGGGGTGAAGTCAAGTGTTTATGACGTCTTTTTGTAAATCTTTAACAATTCAGGCGTCACTATTTTTATAGGCCAATGACTTTAATTTATGATTCCTGTAATAATAGAGGGGATTTTTTATAAAATTGGAATATCTTTCCTTTACAAAACGTTTTAAAACGCACACAAATACCCGTCATTAAGGTACAATAGGAAGGTATAGAGTGTTACGATTTATGGTTTTGACTTGATAATCCGATTTATACTGGAAATGGAATGCGTTTAAAATCTTCAATGATGGATTCCTGTTTTTAAAGTCGGACTTTGGTGTCTTGTACCGTGCCTACTTAATTTTAGGAGCTTTAGACTGCTTTTATGGTTGCAACATTGACTCATCTCCAAGGGGTTAGCCTCTTTGTGGCAGAAGGTGCCCAGCAAAAATATCGTATTTTAGAATCACCTTTAAAAGCCAATCAAATTTTAATTCAACGGCTTGATCAAGAAACCCCTGTGGCCTGCTTGGAAGGGACAATTCCCAAAGGGCTTGAATTTCAAGCCTATGCCAGTAGGGGCGGAGATGTGGGTGTTTTACATAGTGAAAAGGGGCTTGTTTATTTTTTACTGCCTGGAGCCACTGTAGAGGGGCAAGGCTTTAAGCTTACGATGTTTGGGGAAACGTTGCCTCAGTCATCGGTAGCCGCTCCGAAGCAAGCGCTTGCTTCGAAACAGTCTTATACGACCCAAGCCATGATTTTAGGGGCAGGCTTAGGCACGCGAATTTTACCTTTGACGGAAGACTATTTGTCCTTGGCAAAACCTGCGCTTCCTTGGGTGGGGGATTCCACCGTGATTGGCTCTTTGGTAGAGGTTTTGGCTCAGCAGGGCATTCAACGGATTTATGTGAACACGTTTTATCAACGGGCTTCTGTCCAAAAGGCTTTAGATGAGGCCTGTGCTAAGCACGGTGTCACGTGGATTGAAATTCCTGAAGAGCGCCCCACGGGAACGGCGGGTGGTGTCTTGCATATTTTAAATCACTTGGACGATTTTGCAGACTTTAACCCACAAGAACCTTTGCTTATTCTACAAGGGGATGCCATTACCAATGCCGATTTAGCTGAATTGGTGAACGTGCACCATGCGGAAAAAGCCATGGCCACCATTGGGTGTCAAATCGTCGCGGATGAAGAGGTCTCTAAATTTGGCATTGTGGCCACTCGTCCCATTCAGTTGGATGACCCGTCAGGGCGAATCCACCAGTTTTTAGAAAAGCCTAGCTTGGCGCAAGCAGGGGCGAATCGCTTGGCTTCTACAGGATTTTATGTGCTTTCCCCAGCGCTTTATCCTTATTTGCAAGGGTGGTATGGGCATCGTTTAGAACAGGCACAAAAAGAAGCCTTGGCCCAAAATAAGCCGAAGCCTACGATGCTTAAAGAATTTGATTTTGCTCAAGATGTGTTTAATCATTGTTTGGAAGAAGCATTGCCTCTTTATGCGTATAAAGTCGAAGGATTTTGGTGTGATATTGGTAATCCTGCTCAGTATGTGGAAACCTTGTCTTTGGCGTATCAAGGCTTTTTAGGCGTTGCGTTGCCACAAAATATTGAACAGTATTATGATGCCAAAGGAGTCTTTTATTGGTCAGAGACTTGTGCTTTAGCGCAAGAAGAGGCGCTCCATTTGGCGGGGGGGGTTGTCGTCGCACGCAAAGTTTAAATACACCTAAAGGAGAAGGATTCCTTTTGAAATTTACGACGGTTGCGGACATAAAGGCTCGTTTAGAAGGTTTAGAATCTTTGCCTCACGTGGCTGAAAAAGCCAGTAAGTGGTTGTTGTACAATAGCCATCGGCGTTTGGAACAAGCCTTTATTCAAGCGGCCTTAAAGGATGTCGCGTTTACCAGTGAAATGGGCAATGTGTTTACAACGACCACACCTTTGGTGCTACAGCGAACCTTGGATCGTTTTTTGTTTCGTTTGGATCAAGGAACAGCGTTTTGGGGAAGTCCTGTAGAAAAAACGTGGGTGTCTGAACGTGCGAGGGGTGAGTCGGGACAGCCTTGTGTCTTGCCTCGTTTTCAGTCTTATTTTCAAGTCGGTGGGCGAGAAGGTTTAGATTTACATTATACTGAACATGCCTTGGATTCAGAGTCTAGAGCCCCCTTGGCTTTGGTGATGCCTGGGGCGGGTATGCGTATGGAAGGGACGCTTGAAGATAGTCGAGGCCGTGAATTTGTGAGTCAATTGCATGGCTTAGGCATTCAAGACTTTATTTTGGTGAATCTCCCTGGTTTTAGTCGTAATGAAGGGGAGGCGAATCAATATAGTTTACAGCGAGCAGCGGAAGCCTTAGAAGCTTTTTTAGAAACCGAACAATCGAAGCCGCGTACCGTTATTTTTGGCTATTCCACTTCGAATTATGTCGCCAATGCTATACTGGCGTATCATCACCAAAGAGAATTAAACCATCGTGAAAATAGAACGGCTTTACGACTATGTTTTGAATTTTCTGCGTTTACGAGTTTACCTAAAACGGTTTTACATCATGTGTTTCAAGCCCCTAACCCAGATTATACGCTTTTAGAACAGTGGATGATGGGGCGCTTCCTCCCCTTATTAGAACGTAGTGGAGGCTTTCATAATCTGCCTTTATTGGCACGGATAAACCCCAAGACGGAGCTTCATTTCTTGGTGTCTGAAACGGATCAGGTCACGCCTGTGTCTATGGTGGAACACTTGCTTCAATCGGCACGAGAAGAAGGCATTCACCCCGTTACTCTGACTATACTTCCCGCTTGTCCTGATACCATTGATGCCCATGCCGAAGCCATGTTTGAAGGGGTTCTGAATAGTCAAACCGTCATTTTAAAAGCCTTAGAACGGCATTTTGAACATTTTAAACCTCAGCGGCTACAGGCGATTCATCAGGGAGAGTATCGTCATGCAAAAGCCTATGGGAACCCTATGGCGAAAGAAGCCGTTCCATGGTCGCTTTCAACGTTAGTGGACGCCCCCCCCCTAGATTAAGCCAAGTCATGGAAGGCCCTTCCTTAAAACGGACTGTCGTAGGGGTGCCGATATTGAGGCAAAACACGCGAGTCTTCATTCCTGGCCACGACTCAATCGCGTCTAATAGGGGCCTGCCCACATGAGGTAAGCGCACCAAGACGAGAATATCTCCTTCATGCGCGTGGATTATTTTTTTTAAGCTTGCGAAGGACGCTTGAGTCTCATCATAGTTAAAACGTTGAGTCTTCTGGGGGAGATAAGGCTGTAGTAAAGAGCCTTCGACGACATCAGGGGCATAATGCGGTAGGTCTTCAAGAGGAGGTTCTAAGACTAATAATGATGCTTTGGACAAGGCACCTCTATGATTCGTGGTTAAGACATCCGCCACCTCTTCGTGTAAGGCCACGATGTCTTTATGCCATGTACTCGGACTCGGTAAAGGGATTCGTGCGTTAAGGGAAGGAGCAACACGCTGAAGCCGTTCTAAGCTTGCTTGATGTAAGGTTTTATTCACCTGTCCTTCACACAGGGCGGTGGCGAGATGATTCAGGACTTGCCATTCTCGTGGGCCTGCCTCTCGAAATAAAAGGACATCCACCCCCGCATTTAAAACCGCTAAACACGCGCGGGTTTGATCTCCATCAAAGGCATCTAAAAGCCCTTGCATATTTAAGTCATCACTGATACTAATGCCTTGAAATTGATGCGTGTGACGTAATAAATCTGTGGCAATACGGGGATCGGCACTGGCAGGAAAGGGGTGAGGGCCTTGTAAAGCCGGGTAATACGCATGAGCCAGCATCATCCAAGGGGGGGGGGTATTTGGAGATAATTCATAGGGGTGAATAAAATTTTCAACTTCCGCTTCATGATACTGAATGGTCGGTAAGGTCAAGTGGCTATCCAAGTCCCCTTGCCCGTGACCGGGGTAATGCTTCAGCACACTTTGAATGCCGTCATGCCCTTGCGCGTCTATCACCACACGAGCCAAGCGCTGAATTTCAGTAGGAGAGGAAGAAAACGCACGATTTCCGATAATGGGATTACGCTCATTGAGGTGGGCATCCACGGTGGGGAAAAAGTTAAGATTAAACCCTAAGTGAGACAAACCTTGCGCTTGCCATTGATAATAACGTTCAGCCAAGTGGTATTCAGGCTTTAGGCGCTCTACTTCGCCTAGGGTTGAAGGAGAAATACCACCATAAAATAAGGCGCTTGGGAGCCGTTCCACTTGTCCCCCTTCTTGATCTAAACCCAAAAAAAGAGGAGACTCGTGTCGTTCCTGTACCCGCTTGAGCAAGATCTCAACGTCCGCTAAGGTATGGCATGCGTCGAAGGCAGGACGAAAAAAGATATATCCCAAGGGGTGAGCATCTGCCAGTTGAGACGCTGGCGAATCAGGCGTAAATACTTCCGAATTAAAGCCAAAAATACAACGTTTCACCAAAGATTTTAAGGCCTGCTGATGCTGCATTATGAACGTGCCTGTAGGAGACCTTGCACATTGAAGACATCCTGCACGGTATGGATGGGCTGTCCCGCTGATCGAAGCTTGTCCACCAAGGCGAATAAAATGGCAGCCGACATTCGAACATCTGCTTCAGCGCGATGGGGATTGGGATTATGGTAACCACATTGGGTGGCCACTAAAATCCCTTCATAACTCG
>JBIJBR010000210.1:0-3295 GCA_044345135.1 Vampirovibrionales bacterium | reverse complement strand
CTGAACTCGCCAAAGAAATTGCGCATTATTTAGATACATATGTCTCCCCTGTGCAAATTAAAAACTTTAGCGACGGTGAATTATATGTACGCATTGAAGAAAGCGTGCGTGGAGAAGACGTCTATATTGTACAGCCGACCTGTGGACCCACCAATAACAATATTATGGAATTATTATTAATGATTGACGCCTTAAAACGTGCGTCTGCCAAATCCATTACCGCCATTATTCCTTATTATGGTTACGCTCGCCAAGACCGTAAAAATGCAGGCCGTGAACCTATTTCTGCTAAATTGGTGGCCGATTTAATCTCCACCGCAGGGGCCAATCGTGTGGTCGCGATGGATCTGCACACGGGCCAGCTACAGGGATTTTTCAATATTATTACAGACCACTTGCATGCCACGCCTGTCTTGCTCAGTTATATTCGTAGTCGTAATTTAGTGAACCCCGTGGTCGTAAGCCCTGATGCAGGTGGCGTAGAGCGCGCTCGCGTTTTTGCGAAAAAATTGGAATGCCCGATTGCCATTATCGACAAACGACGCTCTGCCCACAATGTTGCGGAAGTGTATAACATTATTGGAGAAGTCCAAGGTCGTAGCTGTATTTTAATTGATGACATGATTGACACGGCAGGGACTATTTGTAGCGGTGCCGAATTATTGATTCAAAACGGGGCGCATGATGTTTACGTAATGGCGGCTCACCCTGTTTTTAGTGGTCCTGCGGTCCAACGTTTGGCGAATTCTTCTATTAAAGAAGTCATTGTTACCAATAGTATCCCCCTGAGTGACGAAGCCAAAGACGTCGACAAAATTAAGCAATTGTCGATCGCAAGCTTACTGGGCGAAGCGATTTGCCGTATTCACGAATCCCAATCGATTTCAGATATGTTTAACTAAACCTTGGTTTTAGCACATCAGATGGTGGGATTCTGTAGAAAAAGGCTTGCCTTTGTTTTTTTAGCTCCGTATGATGTTAAAAGTTTAAAATGGACTGTAGTTTTAAATAAAAGTGTCGAATAGTGAGTCAGTCACTTAAACCCTGACGTTGTTACACCTCATCAAAAGCGTCTGCTTTTAAGGAAATTGTATGAGTTTTCATGCCTTATTTACTTAGCGTTACTGTATAAATCATGTAAAGGGAAATTTGAATTGAACACATCTTTAGACTTGCAAGATCCCTTGCAAAGCCCCTTGGACTCTAGCTTAGACCCTGCTAAGCATCAGAACTTCGCCAAACCTGCTCCTAATTTGGGACGCCATTTACTGGCTGAGTTTTTTGACTGTACTCCCAATGTATTAAATAATAATGCCTTGGTGGAACAGCTTATGAAAGAAGCCGCTGTGGCGTGTGGTGCGACCATCGTACAAAGTTGTTTTCATCATTTTAACCCGTATGGGGTAAGCGGTGTTATTGTCATTGCCGAATCCCATTTAACGATTCATACATGGCCTGAATATGCTTATGCCTCTGTAGACTTATATACTTGTGGGGATCAATGTGACCCTGCCTTGGCTTTTAATTACTTACAAGACCAATTTAAAGCCAGTGAATCCAATTACCTTGAATTTGCCCGTGGCTTAATGAATCCCGTCACAGGGAAAATGATGCGTCACCCCGCTAAGCAAGTGGGTAGCCCTATGATGCGACAAGTTGATTTTGACCATGCCCATCCCCTTCGCTCCGCGAAAGAAGGAGCCTCTTCAGGCAAAGCCTAAGACCGTCACATCACTCAACAGCTTTCGCTTAATTGGTAAAGGATTTTTAAATGGCCATTATTGAACAGGGCTTTGGCCCGCACCTTATGTTAGATTGTCGTGAATGCGACATTGCAAAAATTTCAGACTTGGCGTTGGTACAGTCTTTTTTAGATGAGTTACCTGAACGCATCGGTATGACGAAAATCATCCCCCCTTATGTTTTTCCTTATAGTGGTTTAGTGCCTGAAGACAAAGGTATTACAGGGGTCGTCATTATCGCTGAATCTCACTTAACCTTTCATTCTTTTGTAGAAAAGGATTACTTCTTCTTTGATATTTTTAGTTGTAAGCCTTTTGACATTGACTTTGTTGAACAGCACGTGATTGAAACGTTTGGGGTGAAGAGCTATGAACGCTTTATGTCTGAACGTGGGCGTCAATTCCCCCGTTATATTTCAGACAAACTGGTAGAAGGGGCGACTCAAGCCGTTCCTTCTCCCGTGGCATGAGTAATTCTTTGAAAGTACCACGCTTATGCTAGATGCTGAACACCTCTTGTGCGAAGCCCGTATGGCGAGTGAAAAGGCGTATGCCCCTTATAGTAAGTTCCCCGTAGGAGCCGTTTTGCTGCTTCAATCGGGGCGCGTGGTTCATGGTGCCAATGTCGAAAATGCCAGCTTTGGCCTGACCATTTGTGCCGAGCGAAGCGCCTTAGTATCGTGGATTTCACAAGGCCTACAAGAGGATGCCATTCAAGCGGTTGCCATTTACGCCCAGCACACGCCGCATCATCACATTACGCCCTGTGGCGCGTGTCGACAGGCACTCATGGAGTTGGTGCCTCCCCACGCGACGCTTGTCTTTTATGACGCCACAGGCACACCGAAAACACAAAATTTAGCGACCTTATTGCCTGAACATTTTAGTTTATAGCTATGTTTTCTTAGGAATTAAGCGATTTATCATGGTTTGAAGTAATATATAACGATCACTCAGTCCTTTTAAAAAAATCTGACCAAGAATTTTTTGGTTCTCACGAAGAAATGCTTCTAAAGTCTTATTATCAAGATCTTCTTTGTTCTCACGAAGAAATGCTTCTAAAGTCTTATTATCAAGAACTCCTTCTAAAAGGTTATTACTAAGAAGTTCTTTATTAAGTAATTCTCTTACACCTCTCATCTTCCAATCATACCCTAGATGCATCGAGGTATATGCATCTTGTAAAATCCTGAGATTACTCAATAGGTTCTGTTGAGATTTCATTTTGGCCATTGTAAGGCAGCTGCAAAATGCAAGAAGGCTGTAAAACTCCTTTTTGTTTTGTCGAAGCGAGAAAAAAGCCGTCGGCAATGCTTCATAAAGCCAAACAAGCATTCGATTTTGTGACGCTCTTGATACAGTGCTTTATCATAAAACCTTGTTTCTACACGGTTTTGACGAGGAGGGATAGCTGGGGCAATCCCCTGATTCCGGGCAAAATCACGAATCGCATCACTATCATAACCCTTGTCCGCCAGCAAGGCGTCCGCCTGAAGCCCCGAAATTAGAGCAATGGCTTGAGTCGCGTCGTGAACCTGACCACCACTGACAAT
>JBIJBR010000209.1:0-3301 GCA_044345135.1 Vampirovibrionales bacterium | reverse complement strand
GTGGGGGAAGGGAGCAGCAGAGAGAAACATAGAGGGGGCCTTTCTTCTTTAAGTTTAGGGGACATTTATTTAGGGGGGGATTTATAGGACACATTTATTTACACGACATTATCTATACTAAACTGCGATATTGCAAGGCCTCCGCCAAATGTGGGACTTCAATGTCTTCCGTATTTGCTAAATCGGCAATGGTGCGCGCCAAACGAAGCATACGGTCATAGCCCCGCGCGGAAAGATTCAAGCGTTCAATGGCTTTTCGCATCAACGCTTGGCAGGACTCATTTAAGACACAAATCGCTTTGACTTGCGCGGGCCCCATTTCTGCATTGGATTTTAAATGCGGCACCCCCAAGGCTTTAAAACGTTGCATTTGCAGCTGACGCGCTTCTGTAATACGTAATTTAATGGTGGCACTGCTGTCCACAGGGGCCTTTTCGTCTTTCTCGTGAAAAATAAGTTCTTCCGTGCTGAGTTTGCGCACCGTCAGTTGGACATCAATACGGTCTAATAAGGGCCCTGAAAGCCTTGCACGGTAGCGTTCCACATGGGCAGGACTACAAGTACAGCGATTACTTTCATCTCCATGATATCCACAGGGGCAAGGATTCATCGCCCCTAAAAGCATAAAGCGTGCGGGGAAGGTATAGGCTTGTTTGGCGCGACTAATGGTGATTTCCGCATTTTCTAAAGGTTGGCGCAAGACTTCTAAAACAGGACGAGGAAATTCGACCAGTTCATCTAAAAATAAAACGCCACGGTGGGCTAAGGTAATTTCCCCTGAACGGGGATTACTCCCCCCTCCACAGAGCCCTGCCATAGACGCTGAATGATGCGGGCTACGAAAAGGGCGTTGCACAATGACGCCGCCTTCTTCGGGGAGTAGTCCTGAAACACTGTAGATACGACTGACTTCTAAAATTTCATCCATATCCATCGGGGGTAGGATGCTTCTGAGCGCTTTAGCCAGCAATGATTTTCCACTGCCTGGAGGGCCTGACATCAAGAGGTTATGCCCCCCTGCCACAGCCACTTCTAAGGCCCGTTTGGCTTGGACTTGGCCTTTCACATCTAAAAAATCCACCATCGGAAGATCATCCGCCTGCTTGGCTTGCATTTGGGCAATCATTTCCGCGTGATTCACCTGCTTTAAAAAGGCAAAAGGCGTTTCTAGCCAGCGTTCTAAATCTTTTAAATCATGTAGGGCATAAATATCAAGGCCTTCTACTAAGGCCGCTTCTTTTGCATTTTCAGGGCTAAGCACCACGCCAGCGAGCCCCAAATCTTTCGCCAATAAGGCGACGGCTAGGGCGCCTTGAGCGGGTCGTATACGGCCTTCTAAGGACAATTCCCCAAAAAACATGACCTGCTGCAAAAGTTCGGTGGCTACTAGTTCCCCACTGGCCACTAAAATCCCTGTGGCTAAGGGTAAATCGAAACCTGTTCCCTCTTTCCGTAAAGAGGCAGGCGCCAAATTAATGGTGAGTTTTTTTTGAGGAAACTGAAATCCACTATTACGAATGGCCGCACGAAGACGGTCTCGGCTTTCATTGACCATAGCATCGGGCAGGCCTACAATTCGACATTCAGGAAGGCCTCCCCCTAAGTCAAACTCAGCAGTCACACGCTGAGCATCAATCCCACAAATCGCCGCACTTTGCACATGCACAATCATGGAAAACCAGTTCCTTAATGTTGTAGGGCTTCTTTTTCAACGCGGGCGTTTTGGAAGGCGTCCCGTTGTTGTTGAACAATTTCATAGGCTAAAACGGCGGTGGCGGTCGACACATTTAAGGAGTCCACTTGACCGAACATGGGGATATGGACGCGGAAGTCACAATGCTTGGCCACTGTCGGTCGTAAGCCCTTATCTTCACTACCCACGACCAAAACAATTGGCGTATTATAGTTTATTTTTTTATAATGCTGCACATCGTTAAAGGTCTCTTTTTTAGGGGACTTGGTGTTCGGACATAAAGTCCCTACCGTCCAGTAGCCCGCTTCTTTCAGGGTGTCTAAGGCATGAGATAGATTCGTCACTTGGGCAATGGGTAGATGTTGATCGGCCCCTACGGCTGTTTTAGACGCCAAGGGAGAAAGCCCCCCCGTGCGGTGCTTGGGCAGAATAACGCCACAGGCGCCTACGGCATCCGCCACGCGTAAAATGGCGCCGATATTACGACCATCGGTTACTTCGTCCAAGGCGATGATGAGTTGTGTGGTCTGGGTCTTTGCTTTTTCAATGAGTTCATCCAAGTCCAACAACGGTTGAGCTGTCACCATGACGGCCACCCCCTGAGCGGAACTCGGGTTAAAGGCTTCTTCATCGTCACTGAAGGTTTCGGCGTGATAACGTACAATGTTGTCAATCTTTTGACGAGGCACCTTGTTCCATCGAATACGGTTGGCTTCACATAAGCTAATAATGGATTCTAGGCGTTTGTCAATTCCCGCATGTTCGGCGACATAGAGTTTTTGAACACGCTTGGGATTGGCTTCTAATAATTCTAAAACGGCATGACGACCATACAAATAGTGTGCGCCTTCTAAGTCGCTAAAATCAGGGGGGGATATCTCTTGTTCTGCGAATGGGGGACGATTGCGAGGGCGTGATGCTCCGCCTTGAGCCGAAAAGGCCTCATAGCGAGGACGATCGGCAGCGGGTCGAGGGGAAGAGGAAGCACTGGAAGAGGGACGCGTTTTTGCAGGGGGCTTGGCGTTAGAATTTGAATTAGAACGGGAAGAAGGGCGCTTGTTCATAAAAAACCTTATCGACATGTTATGGGGAAGGGGGAAGTATCCCTTACTTTTAAAGCAAGTGGAATGCTACGTTCACTGTAGTTCAAAAACAAGGAAATACCAAATACTTGTCATACGTCTTGATCGAGCCTTGTTTTATCGTGCCGTTGGATAGGTGACAGAAAGCGTGGTGGAAGGGGTGATGGTAGAGGGCCAATTTTTAAAGGGATGGGTTTGGTGACAATTATGCAGGCGTTCATGTACTTTGACCTGCTTGGTCATTTCCGAATGATTATGATGGAAAAAATCGACATGAGATCTTACGGTAAAGAGCTTCGGTAAGGGGGCATCAGGCTTGGCTTCTAAATGTCCACGAACCAAATGATAGGCACAGAAAGAGGACACCGACAGGCCGACTCCTGTCGCGGCTAAGAAGCGAAGAATGGGGGAGTTCTTGGTTAGATTTCGTAAGATATTGTTGGTCATGAGTCCTGTAAATAAGCTGATTCCCGGCAATACCGAAAGTCCTAGCATTAAACCCGCTCCTTTAACATTCCCTTTTTTA